>JBBISE010000019.1:0-34424 GCA_037441445.1 Salinivirgaceae bacterium | reverse complement strand
TATAAACATATGAAAAAGGGCTTTATGTATCTGGTAGCAATAATCGACATTTATAGCCGCTACATCGTAGGTTGGGATATCTTCAACAGCCTTGATGCTCAAAATAGCCTTGATGTATTAAAAAAAGCGATTGCAAAACATGGGATACCGGAGATAATAAATTCAGATCAGGGAAGCCAGTTTACAAGTTCCTTGTGGACAGAATTTATTGAAAAAGAGATGGAAGGGAAAGTTAGAATTAGTATGGACGGTAAAGGTCGGGCAACAGACAATATTTTTATTGAGCGATTTTGGCGAACGGTAAAACAGGATTATGTGTATATTTGTCCTCCAACCGATGGAAATGAATTGTACTGTGGGCTAAAGGATTTTATTACCTATTACAATAAAGAAAAAAAGCACCAGGGGATCAATCGAAAAACGCCATCGGAAGTGTACGAATTTGCCGCATAGAGTTTGGTTGCTTCGCAACCCATGTGGGTTTTTCTTAGGCATTTGCCGATTGAATATAGCCAAAAAAAGTCGACTTTTATATCGGCTACATTCAAACGGGTCAGGATTATTCCTAAAGGGTTGCTCCCCAGCAGAGCCCTTGTCCGCTTAACCTGACACAACAAAGATAAAACTACTTTTTGAATTTCAACTAAGAAAGTAGTTTCCGTGGTCTAAAGAATGGGGAGTAGAATAAACAATAGAAAAAAACTATCTGTAAATCACCCTTAATGTTTGTGATTAATTACAAACTGCGCAATTTGGTTCAGGGGTAAAATATGCTGCGCGGCGCCCAATTTTATGGCCTCTTTGGGCATTCCAAAAACCACGCATGATTTTTCGTCCTGAGCAACGGTTGTGGCTCCGCTTTCCCTGAGTTCCATTAGGCCGCGGGCTCCGTCATCGCCCATGCCGGTCATAATTATGCCCAGCGTATTTCCGCCGGCATACATAGCTGCGCTCCGGAAAAGGATGTCAACCGAAGGTCTGTGCCTGTTGACCAAAGGACCATCGTTTATTTCAACATAGTAGCGGGCCCCACTGCGCTTTAGAATCATGTGGTGATTTCCGGGTGAAATTAAAGCGCGGCCACGAATAATTGTGTCGTTGTTGGTGGCTTCTTTCACCGAAATCTGGCACAACTCGTTTAGACGGTCGGCAAACGAGCGGGTGAAATGTTCAGGCATGTGCTGCACAATAGCAATACCGGGCGAATCGGGCGGTAGCGCCATTAAAAATTCACGCAGGGCTTCGGTTCCCCCGGTTGATGCACCAATAACAATAACCATTTCAGTGGTTTTTATCATGGCTTGCCCTTTTACAAAGGGAATTACAGCATCGGCGCTTAGTTTTGGCTGTACCTGAATGGGTTCATTGGTGTAAAACCGCTCTTTTCTAACGGGTGGGGGAGAAACGGGTTGCACTGGTTGAATTTTTGGTTCAGGCGTTGTTGTAGGTGAAACCGAGGGAGTTGTATTGGTTGACGGTGTGCCGGTAAAACTCAACCTTTTCAATCGTGCTTTGGCTGCTCCTTTAACGGCATCGGTTATGCGTATCCGCGATTCCTCAATAAACTCTTTGGTGCTCATGTTGGGTTTGGTAATGATGTCCACTGCACCTAGCTCCAGCGCCCGCATGGCTGTTTCGGTTCCCTTAATTGTCAACGATGAAATAATAACCACCGGAATGGGGTGTTGGCTCATGATTTTTTTCAGGAAAGTGAGCCCGTCCATGCGCGGCATTTCAATATCTAGGGTAATAACATCGGGAACTTCGTCGCGAATTTTATTGGCTGCGAAATAGGGATCAGCAGCCACACCCATAATCTCTATTTCCGGATCCTGGTTCAAAATTGATGACAGGGTCTGTCGCACCACTGCCGAGTCGTCAACAATCAAAACTTTCACTCTTTCCACAGCTATACTCTAAGAAGATTATGAATAAATGTATTTATGGTTTTGTGACGTTACAGTTTTCGGCCACGGTTCGTTGTATTAATTTCATTAAAACGGCTCCCGTTTGGGTGTTATACTGAATTTTCCGTCCAAATTTTCCGGCAGTGTCTGAGGCCACAATCTTGATGTTTTGTTCGCGTAACATGGTTTCGGCAATTTCAATGTTTCTTTTGCCAATGTTGAACATGTTCGACCCGGCATCAATAACCTCGCCTCCGCCAAATACTTTGGCTGTCAGGTTACTTTTGTTGCTGCCCATTTTCAGCATTTGCTCCAGCAGTTTCTCAATGGCAATGTTCCCGTACTTAGGCGATGCTAGCCCTTGCCCGTTCCAGAATGGGAGCATGTAGTGGTTTATTCCACCTATTTTCAGGACATTATCATATAAACATACAGCCACGCATGACCCCAGAATCGTGTGAACCAAGTAGGGTTCACGCGAATGGAACATGGCTGCCGGATATAAATAATGGGTTGGTAGGTTGGTTGCCATACATTAAAAAGCCTGGTTATCACCATCGTCAAATAAAAATTCGTTTCCGTCCGAGGCAAATCCCTCTGGAATGGGCCCACTGGGTTTGGGTACACTAACAATAATTAAAGTGCCGCTTCCTTCTTCACTGGCCAAATCTATCCTTCCTCCCAGAATATCAAGATATGCCTTCGTTACCGATAGGCCAAGGCCGTACCCTTCGTTTACTGAATTTATTTCTTTGTTTCCCTTCTCGAAACGGTCAAAAATTCGTTCCAGATGTTCGTGCGGAATGCCTTTTCCATAGTCTCGTATTGATATAAAAAGTTCATTATCAATAATTCCAGAGTTTATTTCTATTTTGCTTGATGCATTACTGAATTTTATTCCGTTGCTCAGGATGTTGGAAATAATTAGTTTCAGCATTTCGGCGTCGGTTGGGAACACAAAGCTTCCGGACAGTTCGTCGGAGGTTGAGTAGTTGAAATTAACGGTCAGGTCTTTTTGGCGTGTTTTGTATTCATAAACATCCATTACACTTTTAATCAGGCTGTTAATGTCAACGTTGTTGATTTCAATATTTGCCTGGCCGGCTTCAACCTTGGCGGCAGCAAAAATATTCCTTAACTGGAAGTCGAGATTAAATGCCTCGCTATAAATTAGTTGTGCCAGTGGGCGGGCTTTTTCGAAATCACCGGCTCCAATGGACATTATTGCCTTGCTTAATCCCAGAATGGAAGCAAAAGGGTTAACCATTTCATTGGTTACATTCGATAAGAAATGGCTCTTTAACGATTCACTTTCGTTTAGTTTAGCGTTGGCAATTTTAAGCTCCTTGTTTAACTCCTGCAACTGCAGCAAGGCTGCTTTGCTTTGCGACATCCTGATTTTTAATTCATCGAGGAGTTCTTCGTCGGATAACTGATGTTTATTCATTTTTTCCTGTTAGCTCGTTTATAATTTCAACAAGTTTGGTTTCAGAGAATGGTTTTGCTAAAACAGCGTCGGCACCAAGTCCTTTGGCCATTTCAAGGTATTCATCGGCAGCAACGGAACCACCACTGGTAGTGGCAATAATTTTTAGGTTTCCTGGCGCTGATTTTAACTCCATTATTAACTCAAGTCCTTCTTTTTCAGGCATTATTATATCGGTCAATACCACATCATAGCGGTTTTCCCTGATTTTTTTTAGTCCTTCTACGCCATTTGAGGCCTCTTCAACATGTATGGGGTAATCAGTAAGCGAATCTTTAATGATTTCGCGCATTATTATGTCATCGTCAATTATTAGCAATCGTGTCAGCATAGGTCATTTTCTTTGAAAAATTGTGGGCTTTATGTGTTTTAGAGGCACATCCATGTTGGTAATGGACTCGGAGTGTCCCAAAAAGAAATATCCGTTGGGGCGTAAATGCCGGCAAAGTTTGTTGATTACGCTTTCCTGTGTTTCCCTATCGAAGTATATCAATGTGTTACGGCAAAAAATAATGTCGAAGGTTTCGTTCATGGGGAAGGTTGTGTCCATTAGGTTCAACCGCCCGAACTTTACTTTTGATCTCAGCTGGGGAACAACCCTGACCACTTTTTTTTCCGGATCTTTCGATTTTAGAAAATATTTTCGTTTCAGGGACAGTGGAATTGGTTCGACTTTATCTTCCTTGTAAATGGCATCGATTGCCGTTCTGAGAACCACGGTGGAAATATCGGTCCCAATTATTTGGAAATCAATATTTGCCTTTGTTTCAGCAAATTCGCTGACTGTTATGGCAATGGTATAGGCTTCTTCGCCGCTCGAGCTGCCTGCGCTCCATATTTTAACAAGGCGCTGGTTGTTGGCAACCGCTTCGGGTAAAATTACTTCCCGGAGAAAGTCGAAATGCACGGGTTCGCGAAAAAAGTCGGTTTTATTGGTCGATACTACATCCATCATATGTATCACTTCTTCGGAACCCTGTGGGCTAAACACATAGTCACAATAATCTTTAAAGGTGGGGATGCTCAGTTGTCTAAGCCGCTTTTGCAAGCGGCTCTGTAACATCACCTTCTTTACGGGGGGCATTTTTATCCCGTACTCATTGTAAATGTAGGAACTCAGCATGTCAAATTCCTTGTCGGTCAATTGTACGTTGTAAAAGGTTCTTGATTGATCGTCCATTTTTATGCTAATTTCCTTTGTTTGCGTTTTTTTCTTTTTGAACCGGTTGTTATTCATTCACTTCTCCGGCCTCTTCGGTTTTGGTTTGAAGCATAACTACTTCGTCGGTCGAGAAAATGAGATCAATATTCAGAAGCATGATGAAGGCATCCTCGCCGTTGCGCCACATACCTTTTATAAATTCGGCCTTATAGCGTGTTCCGATACTGGGCGAGGGCTCAATTTTATTTTCATCAATCTCAAGTACTTCGCTCACGGCATCAACCAGTATGCCCAGCATAACTTCTTCGCCACTGATTTCAACGTTCAGAACTATAATGCAGGTATCGACGGTCGCATCTACCTTTTCCATTCCAAATTTTACACGCATGTCAATAACCGGCAAAACGTTTCCGCGAAGGTTGATTACACCACGCATAAATTCGGGCGAATGCGGAACTTTAGTAATGGGCTTGAGTTCAAGAATGTTAAGCACTTTTTGTACGTTTGTCGCAAATGTCTCGTTTCCAAGGCGGAACGACAGATAGGTTTGGATGTCCTTGCTTACCGATTCAACTTCTTTTTTATTCTGTTTCATAGTGTTAACCTCCTATTTTTATTTCACTTTTTGCAAATTGTTCGATTAGTTTGTTAGGATCGAGCACCAAAGCAACAGTGCCGTCTCCTAATATGGTTGCCCCCGAGAAAAAGTCCTGTCCTTTGAACATGTTTCCGAGAGGTTTTAAAACAGCCTGATATTCGCCAACTATCTCGTCAACGGTCAAACCCATGTAGTGATCGTTGTATTCGATGGTGACTACACGTTCAATGGGCGGAGCGGGGGGTTCAATTTTGAAGTGTTTGCGAAGGTTGAGTGCCGGAACCCGCTCTTCGTCGGCCAGAATCAGGTTGTTAACCGCTTTTTTTAGTTGTTCGTGCTTATATTCATACACTTTGTGGACTGAATTAAGTGGAATAACCATGTGCGTGTGGTCAATTTTTACCAACAGGCCATCAATAATGGAAAGGGTTAACGGCAGTTTGATGGTAACGGTGGTTCCAACGCCCAGTTCGCTGTCAATGTCAACTTGTCCTCGCAAATCGCTGATTTTTCGGCGTACAACGTCCATTCCAACACCACGCCCCGAAAGGTTTGTTACTACCTTGGCTGTGCTGAATCCAGGGAGAAAAAGCAGATCAAACAACTCTTTTCTCGAAATTTCGGCATCGGGGTTGATTAGTTCTTTCTCAATGGCCTTACGCTTTATTTTGTCTAAATCAATGCCCTTGCCATCATCAATTATCTGGATATAAACATTTGTTCCGGAGTAAAATGCATTAAACAGGATTTTGCCCTTGGCGGGTTTTCCCCTCTTGATCCGTTCCTCGACATTGTCCTCAATACCGTGATCCATACTGTTTCGTATGATGTGCATGACGGGTTCGGCCAACATTTCAATAATGTTTTTATCTAGTTCGGTCTCTGTTCCACGGGTTTCAAACACCACTTCTTTGCCCAAATCGTGAGAAAGTTCGCGTACTAGCCGTTGGAAGCGGGTTATCATGTTGGCAACGGGAATCAGTCGGATGCTGAAAACATCGTCGCGCAAACGTCGTGTAATTTTCTCAATCTCTTCCGAAATGGGTGTTAACCCGGCATAGTGGTTTTGCTGGGCATATAATGAAAGTTGTGCTTGTATGGTAACCAACTCGCTTACCCAGTTAATGAGGTTGTCCAATTTTTCGCTCGACACTCTTATGGATGCAATCGTTTGGTCGCCGCCCTGCATAGCTTGCGCCGATTGTTTCTGATGAAGTACCTCACTTTCGTTCTGTATTTTCTCGAGGTCGAGGGTCAGCGTGTGCAGGTTTTCCAACACGGCCCCTTCTTTGTTTGCCAAGGCTTCGGATAGAATTTTCCGGTACGAATTATCCGCCAGAAGGTTGGTTTCGCTTAGCTTTTGTACTTCAATTTTTGAACGTTTGTTGGTAAAGATGAAGACATCCATAATGGCATTTATCCCCTCGCGTGTAGTCAACAGGATGTTCCATGATACATAACAATTTGTGGGAACAATTTGGTTGAATTCGGGTATTTTAGAATAAACCGGCACAACCAGGGCTTCTCCCAGTTGCCAGATATCGTCTAAAAGAAATAACGGGTTTGAGCCATCCTGGAAAAAGTCGGCAGACGGTTCAAAGGAAACAAAATAGGTTTTCGTTTTTCGTGCTGTTGTGTCATCATCGGGCATTAACCTTACGTTGCCGGCTTTTGCCGATGATTGGTTGAGTACGTTTTCAATCCTTTCGATAAATTTTTGGTTTGCCGAAGCCAACTGGGCATAATTGGCATCGGTTTCCTGAATGAGGTTTCTAAGGTGATCGACCGCGTTAAGTGTAATATCGAGTATGTCGTCAGTTACCTTTGATTCGCCCGTGCGAATTTTGTCATAAATATTTTCCAGCAAATGGGCAAACTGGTCTATCAGGGTAAAGCCAAACATGGCACTACCCCCTTTCAGTGAGTGCATTACACGGAAAACCTGCTCAACAATGGATTGCTCGGTGCGGTTGCTTTCAAGTTTGAGCACTAAGTGTTCAAGCTCGGCAATAAGCTCGTTGGCTTCTTCTTTGAATTTTTCTTTGAATGCTTCCATTACCGTACAACTTTATTGATTGCTTCCAATAGTTTTTCTGGTACAAACGGTTTCACAATCCATCCGGTGGCACCGGCTTCTTTGGCCTCCATCTTTTTTGCTGTTTGCGACTCGGTTGTCAGAAACAGGATGGGGATGAATTTGTATTGTTCAATAACCCTAACTTTTTTAATCAGCTCAATGCCGTTTAGGTTTGGCATGTGCAAGTCTGTAATAATCAAGTCGTATTTCTGACCATCCAGATAGGTTAAGGCATCCTGTCCGTCAACGGCTTTGACTACCTCGTGCCCGGCGTTTTCTAAAGTAAAACTAACTACTTCGCGGATGCTCTCCGAATCATCAACGATTAATATTTTTTTTCCCATGGTTTGTCGAGTTTATTCTTTATCGAGAAAGGTAATATTGGCATGTTTTAAAAGAGTGGCCGTAGATTGGCTGAAATCAGTTTCAAAAATGGTCTCAAGCCCATTCTTTTCCCTGTCGCGCTGGAACGCGTAAACCAATTGTACTGCCGAGAGGTCAAACGTTTCAGCTTTTTCGACAATTACCCGCACTTTGCGGGTCTCGGATAAAAACCCCTTCAGTCCTTCTTTGAATTCGCTGGAGTTTGATAGATTGATTTCGCCCGAAAATTTCAGGGTCACCTGTTTTTCCGATTCGTTAATGTGTTTTTGTAAGGTTGACATATAAGTGCGATTTTTTGACGTCAAAACAATTCTACATCCGATTCATCTTCTGAGCCTTGCTCATCTGATTTTTTTGCTGTGTGCAAATCGCGTTGCGTTTGCATGGTATAAAGTGCTTCCATGTTAGCCAACAAATCTTTGGGTGTTTTTGTTGCATCGTTGTATGGAACCAACATCATGTAAATTTTATTTAATGCTTCGATAATTTTCTCTACTTCACGATCAAAAATATCGTAATAAGCAACCCGTTCAATGGAACGTATCAGTCCCGGAGCATCAATGTTTTCAGTATTAGAGACTACTTCTTTGACAGACCGTAATTTATCATTCATTTCCAGTCGAAGTGACTCGGAAGGCTGTTTGATCCCTATTGTTGCCACGGCAATATTTTCAGTAAGTGTTAGCAGCTGCGCCCTCAGCGTTGAATGTCTTGCATCGGGTATTAGGTTTTCCATACGGATGCGCGAGTTGTGTATATCAGAAAGCAAGGGATCGATTTGTTTCGAGAAAATGTCAATCTGCACGCGCTCGGCTCTCTTCATTTGCTTAATTTTTTCAGACAGGATTGTCAGCTTTTCTTCAATCTTCTGGAGTTCCGTTTTTTTACTTACTTGTTCTTCAATTTTGTCCTGATAATAAGCACAGCAAGTAGTAAGTTTTACCGCTAAATCGGACATGCGGTGGAAAAGTTTATGGGATTGCACCGAGTTGTCGGACAGTTGTGCAACCAACGTTTCAATTTTCGCAATATTGGTTATTTTGTTGTTGCACAGTTCCGAAATTGAATTCAGGTCGTTTCCGGTCTCAAGGAGTTTTTGGGTAATGGTTTCAATGGCATTTTGGTATTCTTTGTTTGTAAACATAAGCTGAGCGGCTTGTGTTTCAGCCACTTCTGGGATTTGCTTGATATAGGCCTGACTGTTTTTTTCGTATTGTTCGTTGTCTTCAACCGCGCTTAAATCGTTTATAATGGATTTATGGGTGATTTGGATATGCTCCATCTTTTGACGGATAATATCGTGGTATTGTAGGTTTGTAATTACGCTGTCGAGGTTTTTGAAGCAACGTTGGCTTAGTTGTTCAATTCTGCGGCTATCTTCCACAGCCCTGTTTTTCAATTCCTGAATTGATGTTAGGTTTTTTCCCAGAACTGTGGTTTGGTTTTCAATCTCGGGGAACACTTCGTTCAAAAGGGTTTGTATGTGCTCAAACAGTATTCCCATTTGTTTGCTAAGGTACTGGATATCATATTCTAAAACAGGAAGTCCATTCTTTGTGTTCTGAATGTGCGATGTAATTTGGTCAACAAGTCCGCCAATTTCAGTTGCACGTATAGGGTCACTAATCCATTGGGTGAGTTTAACGTTGGTAAACAGGAATTTGAGTGTCATCAGGTTTTGCCTGAAATTGTTAAAGGGAACAAAAAGCTGCGTTATGTCTTCCTGGGTTTTTTTTACCGAATCGGAGACTTGCAGGGCAATCTGCCGGATATTGCCGATTCGCATAACCGACATTTGGTGAAGGTTTTGGGCATTATCAACCAATTGGAACCGATCTAAATTACAGAAA
Source organism: Salinivirgaceae bacterium (assembly GCA_037441445.1). Classification (GTDB taxonomy): domain Bacteria; phylum Bacteroidota; class Bacteroidia; order Bacteroidales; family Salinivirgaceae; genus JAAYQU01. Next base: position 24,960 of record JBBISE010000019.1, on the reverse strand, counting down.
AAATCGAACAGATCCGTTGCTATTTTTGTCACCTGTTTTGTCTTTTGGTGGTACTCTTTTAGCAACTCGTTAAATCCTAAAAAATCACGGGCGCTTATTTGGTGTAAATCGGCAATCTTTGTGTCAATTTCGGTCAAAGCAGCAATGACCTGGTTTATATTCTCCCTGGTCAGATTGACATGTTCGTTTTTTTCCATGTGTACCTATTTTAATGGTAAACATCATCCTGCCTTTAAGGTTCACAATATAATCCTTTTTTTTGAAACAACACGGTGTTGTCTTTTATTTTTTTTTTTGCAATAAGCGTGGGGTTTTTCGCCCTGACTGATGGGTATTTTAATCTGCTTTAACATAATGACAGTTTACTCCATAGTTTGTGCAAACAAAAAAATACCTATTTTTATAGCCAGAATGACAATAACGATGAATTGCCGAAGAGTACTGCTAAATTACACATTATGAACGTGTTAATTGTTGATGACATCATGCTTAACAGAATTTTGTTAGGTGAACTGATAAAAAAACTGGGTTATACCTTTAAACAGGCCCAAAATGGGAAAGAGGCCCTGGATTTGGTTTCCGAAGGCGTTTTTGATGTTGTCCTTATGGACATTGAAATGCCCGTAATGAATGGCATAGAGGCAACGCGTAACATAAGACAACTTGCCGGTGACAAAGGAAAGACCCCGGTCATTGCCCTTACGGCCCACAATCCCGACGATTTTATGGAGGAGTACTCTTCTGCCGGATTTAACGAGCTCATTACCAAACCTTATTTGCTTGATAAGGTGGACAGGGTTATTAAGAAATTCTCGAATTAAACAAGAAGTCAATGACCAAAAAAAACATCCTTCTGGCCACCTTCTCCGGAATACTATTCGCCCTGGCCTGGAGCCATTATGTTGCTGCCCTGTTAGTTCTGGTGTCCTTTGTTCCCTTGTTATTAGTTGAAAGCAACATTAAAGGGCAAAAGGATTCGCAACGCAAAATGACGTTGTTGGCCACCCTGACATTTGTTGTTTGGAATTCGCTGACAATTTGGTGGATTTATAATGCTACTATCGGGGGTGCCATAGCGGCTGTCATAATCCAAACATTTGTGATGCTTGTGGCGTTTTATGGTTATTTTTGGTTAAGACGGAAAAGCCATTTTCAGGTCAGTTCCTATACGCTGATAATATGGTGGTTAGCCTTCGAGTTTGCCTATTTACGCACCGAGGTCTCTTTTCCCTGGTTGCACCTTGGAAATGCCTTTGGAACCGTTGCCCCACTAGTACAATGGTACGAATACACAGGCATTTTAGGTGGATCGCTGTTAATCCTTTTCGTAAATATTTCCCTGGCAAGAATTATTATTGCCTATAACGAGAACCGTGTTACCCTGCGGACCAAATGGCAAGCCGCTGTTACCCTGATTATTCCACTTGTGTTGTTTACCTACAGCTACGTTGTTTACCTGAACTACCACGATAAAGGCCCGGCAGTTGAACTGGTGGTAGTACAACCCAATATTGACCCTTATAACGAAAAATTTTCGGGTCTTTCTAACCAACAACAGTTGGAGCGTTTTTTATCGTTAGCATCAAAAAAGGCAACTCCGAAAACAAAGTTAATTGTGGGCCCTGAAACAGCCATTACCGAATATTTGTGGGAGAACAACCTGTCGGCACAAATGTCATCGCAACTGATATACAGTTATTTGCAAGACAAACCAAACACCGCTGTCCTGATTGGAGCCAGCACCCGAAAAATATACACAGTTGGCGAAAAGATATCGCACACAGCCCGAAGATTCAGGGATACAGCCATCTTTTATGATAGGTACAACACGGGTTTATTGTTTGATACCAGCGGTATCCAAATACATCATAAATCGAAACTGGTGGTAGGAGTAGAGAAAATGCCGTATCCGCAGTATCTGAAGTTCTTAGACAACATCAGCATCGATTTGGGAGGAACTGTTGGAAGCCTTGGAACACAAGAAATACCAACGGTCTTTCGCTATGGAAACATCGTGGCTGCCCCGGTAATCTGTTTCGAGTCGGTGTTTGGCGAATACGTAACCGAATACATTCATCAAGGGGCAAACTTAATAACCATTATTACTAACGATGGCTGGTGGGGAAACACGCCCGGTTACAAGCAACACCTGGCTTACGCCCGGTTACGAGCCATTGAGACGCGTCGAAGTATTGCCCGATCTGCCAATACAGGTATAAGTTGTTTCATTAATCAACGTGGTGACATTTTGCAACCAACAAAATGGTGGGTACCCGATGTCATTGTCGATGATGTTCACCTGAATAATCAAATTACATTTTACACTCTCCATGGTGACGCCATTGGACGCATTGCCGGTGTTTTTTGTATCTTGCTGATGCTCTATGGAATATCCCTATACATGAAACGCCCATGCCGACAACCGATTTTTCGACACACAAGAGCATGATTAAAGTCGGCATGAAGTTCCATATGGCCGTAAACCGAAAAATTATAAACATATGAAAGAGGATGTCTAAAAAGTCCCCGATTTGTCATTGCGAACGCAGTGAAGCAATCTAATGAGCCTGATAATAAGTTGATTGCTTTGTCGTTCCTCCTCGCAATGACGTCGATTTATGACTTTTTGGACAGCCCCTTTTCGGCATCCCGGGATGTTTACCAGGGCGACTGATTTTTTATTTAATGCTGATGACTAAATAAGCCGACTGTTTCCAGAATTCATCGGGGTTTTCAATGGTCAGGCTGTCAATAATCTTGTCCCCGTGTAGTGTGTAACTACCTGTTGGATGTGGGGTTATAAGTTTTACTTTTTTCGAGCCCAATACGAAACTCTTTTTGGTGTATTTGTCAACGGCTTCGAAATATTTGGTGTTCAAATCAGCAGAAATTTTTCCTGTTTTTCTAATCCCAACAAAACCACCTTCTTTGCTAATTACTTGATTTGCCTCAAGTTCTTTGTCGGTGCCAATGGCATAATACACTGTATTGAGTTTCTCTTTTTGCTCGGCAAGCACTGTTTTTTGCTCTTCAATAACTTGTTTTTGATTTTCAGTAATAATGTTCAAACTGTCCACTTTGCCAGTCAAACCGGTAATCTGATATTCCATTTTAACCAACTGGCCACGAAGCATTTCCACTTCAACTACTTTTTCTTCCATTTGCTTGGTCATGCGCTCAATGATTAGTTCCAAGTCCTTGTTCTTTTGTCCCAGATTTTTGGCTTGTCTCGATAACTGGTTGAGCTTTTGACGGTTTTGGAGAAGCATGTCATAGATAGAGTTGATTTGATCATTCACCTGCTCGTGAGCAGGTTTGGTCTTCTCGCCCGTAGTGGCCAACTTTGTAATAACGCCTTCTTTTGCTGCAATACTATCCAAATTGGTTTGAATGCTGTTGAATGTCTCTGCAAAATTGTACAAAGCTTCTTCGTTTCGGCCCTGTTCATTTTTTAGTTTCAGGTTTTCCTCTCTAAGTTGCTCCAGCTCAGCCTGGTTCATGTTACAAGACACAAATCCGGTAAGGGCAATGGCAAAAATGAGAATTCGTTTCATAAGCGTTGATTTTAGATGTTTGACGATATGTATAGTAAGACACTGTTCTTTATTTTTTCAGCATGTTCTGTTCCTTGGATTCGGTCCATCAGGTGCCAAAATTCGTGTGATTGCTCAAGCATTTTCATTGATGATTTAAAATTCATGTCAAACGCCCAGCTTAGTTGCATAACGTGAAAGTCAGTTGTTGTTTTCAGAAAATTTTTGTTGACGTTTTTTTGTTCCTCTACAGATTGTAAAACTTCCTGAGATATTTCGACTGAGTCTTCCAACTGAAGTAAAACAGCATTTTTGTGTTGGTTGTCGCCATTTTTAAGGCTATTGTCCATCACACGGTAAACATCAAGCTTGTCGGCATCGCGCACGGTCTTTGTGATTGTTTCGGTCAGTTCGTCTGGGTATTCAGTAACGCTCCGTTTATTGTGGTTTTTGACTGCAAAGAGCAACGCCAGCTGCTCGGGGGTTCTGAAATATTCCAGAAATCCGGTATTCGACAGCACGTCGTAGCCCAAATCGCCATGATCGACTGATTTGAGATCGTCCAAGGTTCCATACAGGTTAATTTGTTCAAACCGGCCAAGATCGTGGAGCAGCCCTGCCACCTTGCACAGCAGAGTGGTTTGGTTATCAAATCCTTCCGATTCGGCAATTTTCCCAGCCAACGAAGAAACTTGCAGAGAATGTTCGCGTTTCAACTCCGTCAATTGACGGAATTCGGGTTCTTCTTCGGCATCCAGAAAGCATTCCACATAGTTTTGGAAGTCGCTTTCAATTTCATCAAAAACAGTTACAGTGTCAGACATTCTAATTCGGATATTATTTTTCGGGCCTCTTCTGCGCAGCTTCCGCACATCAGCGGGTCGGCTTTAAAGCCATCGCACACTTTTGGCCTGTCGGGGTGGTTATAAATTGAACATTTCAAGCCATCAGTAAGGTGCAAACACCGTTCGCCGGCCTTTTTGCCATTGGGGTGCAGTGGTATGGGCGACGAGATGGATAGATGTATGCAACATGCCGCACAGTTTTCTCTACATTCCATTGTTTGGGGATTTATTGAACAGGAATATTCTCGCACGCGAATCGCACTCTTTCAGCACAGGCCTGAGCACCAATAGTTTCAACAATAGCAAACAAATCGGGTCCCACCGAACTTCCAACTAGTGCCAAACGAAGGGCATTGGCAATGGCACCAAAGTCAAGCTGGTTTTCCTCGATGTATTTCGAAACGGCTTCTTTCACTACGATAGCTTCGAAAGGCTTGGTTAATATAATTATTGTAGCAATGTGTTGTAAGTGAGGGATTAAATCGGATTTCCACCGTTTCTTTGCCACTTTTTCGTCAAACTTGGTGGGGTTCACAAAAAAGAAGTGTGCGTGTTCCCACAATTCGTGCGTGAAATTCAACCGATCTTTAACTAATCCTACTACCCGTGAAACGTAATCAAAATTGGCAGTTATCTCTTTTTCTTTTAGAATTTTAACAAACTCAAGAGCTAAAAAATCGTTACTCTTAAGCATAATATGCTGGTGGTTGAACCATTTCGCCTTGTCGGGATCAAACCTTGCGCCCGATTTGCTTACGCGCCCCAGGTCAAAAACAGCAGCCAACTCATCGAGGTTGAAGATTTCCTGCTCAGTCCCCGGGTTCCAACCCAAAAGAGCCAAAAGGTTAATAACGGCTTCGGGCAGATATCCGTCCTCGCGGTATCCACGGCTTATTTCTCCTTCGGGCGATGTCCAAAGAAGGGGAAAAACAGGAAATCCCAATTTGTCGCCATCGCGTTTGCTGAGTTTACCTTTGCCCTCGGGTTTCAAAATCAAGGGAAGATGAGCAAATTGGGGCATGGTCGATGTCCAACCAAACGCTTCGTAAAGCAAAACATGGAGGGGCAATGATGGCAACCACTCTTCGCCACGGATAACATGTGTAATTTCCATCAGATGGTCGTCAACTACGTTGGCCATATGATAGGTTGGAAGGCCGTCGGACTTGAAGAGTACCTTGTCGTCGAGGGTTTGTGTGTTCACTTTTACGGTGCCGCGAATAATATCCTGCATAACAACCTCGCGGTTTTCCGGTATTTTAAAACGGATTACATAAGGTTCATTTTTGTCTAGTTTCTCGCGGACCTCTTGTGCTGTGAGCGTTAACGAGTTCTTCAATCCAAGGCGTGTTGAGGCATCGTAGGTGAAAACTTTTCCCTGTGCTTCGTTTTCTTTACGCAGGTATTCCAGTTCTTCGGGAGTGTCGAAAGCGTAGTATCCCCAGCCGTTTTCAATGAGTACATTGGCAAGTTCGACGTATGTTTCCGCTCTTTCTGATTGTCTGTAGGGTGCATGGGGCCCGCCAACGGTGTGGCCTTCGTCAATGGTAATTCCCAGCCACCGGAACGACTCGGAAATATATTCTTCGGCACCGGGAACATACCGGGTTTGGTCTGTGTCTTCAATTCTAAGAAGAAACTTTCCGCCATGCTTGCGGGCAAACAAATAATTAAACAATGCTGTCCGGACTCCTCCAATGTGCAATGGTCCGGTGGGACTGGGGGCAAAACGTACTCTTACTGTCATTTTTATTTACAATTTTTAATGGTGCAAAGGTACATCAAATTGATATAGGCTAACTTCAATAATCATGTTTTTTTTGGAAATGCCCTTAATTGGGTTTGTAGGGCAAAAATTCTGTGGTACATTTGCAGAACCTTGCTCAGCAACAATTTTTGATTGAAAGCGTTAAACTGACTTGAATTTAAAACCGGCATATATCAAACTTTCCATTCATACACGCATTGCCCTTGCCGGTGCCCTTGGTGGCCCGCTTGCCATTTCGTATTTGCTGACTGGAAAGCTGAAGGAAGGCAACCGACCCTGGTTCGTGTTCCTTTGGATTGCTGGAATAGTAATGGCCTGCGGTCTCCTTTTTATACCCGAAGAGTTAATCCTTTCCGGTTGGGTTGTCCTTTTACCCCTGTTTTTCTTTTTCTATACCTACACACTGCTAATTCAGTTGCAAAGCAGGCTTGAGTTGACCCGGAGAGCAGGAAATCTTTTACTAATTACCCTCTTTGGCCTTATTTTTAGCATTGGAACGTTTGTTTTGAGTTACTATTCGGTCCCAAACCCAGGTTTTCGTAATCGAATTGAATTCAGCAACCCAAAAGTTAGGCTGCATTACCACAGGACTGTTCGCCCCGAAGATGCCGGGCGAATTGCCCAGATGCTCCACCATACCCGTTTTACTGATAATCCCGATTCACTTGATATGTTCCTTTCGCAAACCGATAGCTGCATCCTTTTGCGTTTCTCGCTATCGGATACCTTGAACTTACTGAACCCTTTGTTTGTGGCCGAATTCAAGAAAATGGAAATGATTCTTAACAACCAAACAGTGCTTTCCAAGCCAATCAGAATCGGGTTCACAAGCCCTTACCTTCGGCGCAATTATCAAATGAAAGATGTTTTGCTTCCTACCGAAGGGATTCATTTTGAAATTTTAAGCCTGTTGTCGAACCGGATTAATGATAATCAAACAGTCCTTTACAACATCAGCGTTCGCGACGAGGATTTGGAAATACTGAAAAGCGGCCTCGCAAAACTTAAAAAGTATTTTCCCTCCGATGCCCGTATTGACGTTATTTTCGAGCTGAAGTACAATCAGTATAACCTGAAATTTTTTGTTAATAAGTCCAACTGGGACGATCCGGCTCAAAAACACCGACTGAGGTTAGTTGGCGAGTACCTGATGCAAAGCGGAATTTCAAAACCCATAAAAGTTTTTATGGTCGATTCGGGAGGAGAGAAGGTCGAGTTGCCCTAGAACCCAATTTGTAGAGGCACAAAATGTTGCGTTTCTGCCATTCAATCAAATCACCCATTTTCAATATTTGATTTGATTTTAATTTGAGATTTCAATTCTATTCCCTACTTTAGTATTTCCTAAAAGGCACCTCTTTTAGGGATAATTTTTCAAAATTAAACAATTTATTATTAAAATATTACATTGATTATGAGTAAAAGACCCATTTTGAAAGTCCAGCCCAAGCAAAACCGTCATATTGCCATAGCAGGAAACATTGGTTCCGGTAAAACAACATTAACGGCTTTGTTAGCTAAACATTTGGGTCTTGAGCCCCGGTACGAGGATGTCGAGGACAATCCCTATCTGAATGATTTCTATAACGACATGCAGCGTTGGTCCTTCAATCTGCAGATTTATTTCCTTAACAAACGTCTGAGCCAGATTATTGATATCCGCAACTGCGGTCATAACGTAGTTCAAGACAGGACAATATATGAAGATGCCCACATTTTTGCCCCCAACCTCCATTCTATGGGCTTGATGTCGTCGCGCGATTTCGAGAACTATTTCAGCCTTTTTAAACTCATGAGTTCATTGGTTCAACCCCCCGATTTGGTTATTTACCTTAGAGCATCAGTGGCTAAATTGGTGTCACAAATTCAAAAACGGGGACGGGAGTACGAAAATTCAATCCGCTTAGACTATTTGAAAGGATTGAACCAGCAATACGAAGAATGGGTTGCCAATTACACCGAAGGTCGCTTGCTTATTGTCAACATCGACGAACATGACTTTGAAAACAACCCCGAAGATTTAAGTTACATTATCGACCGGATTAATGGAGAACTAAACGGTCTGTTTATCCGAACAATGTTTTAAAGATCGGTGCGTTGCGGAATGTCAATTCCCATTAGTTCGCGGTACAACTTCACTGCCTGGATGTCGGTCATGGAGGACAGGAAATCCGTAATAAGCCGGATTTTTTGATACGGTGATCCATCCGGTTTATATTGCTCAGGGATGGTTGCCAGTAAAAGCTTTGAGTAAAGTTTTTGAGTGGAAAAAACCGCTTCGGTGTAGTTTTGCATTAAAGTTGTCAACACCCGGTGACCTGACAGCTCAAGTTTTTGGACGCCCGGATCGCAATAAATCCGATTCTTGCCTAAATCCTTACAACTTTCCAACAATGGTTTTATTCCCGTGGGAAGCATGCTTGCCAGGGAGTTGGATAAGCTTCCCTGAATTATTGTGTCGTAGTTTTGTGCAAAAATGGATGCTGCCGAACGCACCAGAGTATTAATGACAAGACTACGCAGGTAGGCCACTTTCTCCGATGAACTCAGGTTTTGAGATTGTGCCTGAAAACGGGATTTGATTTCAAGATGTACATCGAGAAAAGGCAAAAGGTAGCTATAAATAGTTTCGGTGTCGATTATTCCCAGCCGGTGTGCATCTTCCATATCCATGATCAGGTACGAAATATCATCGGCGGCCTCAACTAAATAGACAAGCGGATGACGGGCAATCCCGTTTTCGCTTGCCAGTCCGCAGGCATTTACAACGTGGTTGAAAGTGGCAGCTTCAGAAACAAAATAGCCATATTTCTTCCTGTTCTCTGTTGATGGGAAAGGATATTTTATCATACTGGCCAGGGTCGCGTAGGTAAGGGCAAATCCACCTTCGCGTCTGCCCGAAAATTGATGGGTCAGTATACGCAGAACGTTAGCGTTTCCTTCAAAATGAGTCAGGTCGTTCCATTCGTTTTCCGAAAACTGACTTTTATATTTAATGCCTCCTCCATCAGAAAAATAGGAGGAAATGGCGTCTTCTCCGGAGTGTCCAAAAGGCGGGTTGCCCATATCATGGGCCAGGCAGGCAGTGGCCACAATAGTGGGTATTTCGTGGGCTAAAAGCGAAGAACATTCATTTTCCTGCACTAAAAAGTCGGCAACCAAACTAGCAATTGATCGTCCCACGCTGGCTACTTCAAGGCTGTGGGTCAAACGATTATGAACGAAAATATCCCCCGGAAGCGGGAAAACCTGCGTTTTGCTTTGCAGCCTGCGAAACTCAGGTGAAAAAATCAGGCGGTCATAATCGCGTTGGAATTGCGAACGGATATCAGATGTTGTTATCCTTCCAGTTTCGCCATACCTTGCAACATTTAGCAATAAATCCCACTTCATAGTTGTCTGTTTGTTCGTGTACAAAATTAAGGGTTTTGTCAAAAAAAACAATGAAGGAATTCGTTCCAATTTTAAATAGTGGTACGTGTTTTGACTTGAAATGACTATATTTGAGGTTGAATAGTGCCCCTAAAAGACCTGAAAGTCAAAGTTTAACAAAAGCATTTGTGACAATGACAATTGCCTGGGTTTTTCTTATGTCAATATGTGAGAAAAAGAACAGGTATGTAACCACGTTCCGGTTTTTTTCGTAGTACAATCGACTTTTTATCTGTAATTCCTTAGAAGTATGAAAACATATTTATCCGTATTCAAGAAATCAATGAGAACAACATCTTTGATGTTTTTCTTTCTTTTTCCCGTTGCTCTTTCTGCCCAGAATGTTGGAGACTATCGAACCCGTGCAGGAGGAAACTGGAGTAATGCCGATAATTGGCAACGGTTTGATGGAACAACCTGGGTTCAAAATCCAGCGCAAGGATATCCAGGGCAAAATACAGGAACGGGACATGTTTCTATTCGTGATGGACATAATGTCACGTTAAATGTATCCCCATCGCAGTGGATTGGATCTTTAGCAATTGAAGATGGTGGCACGGCTACCTCTCTTACTTCTTATGCTTATTCTCTATCAATGTATGGCGATCTTACCATTACAAGCGCCTCTTCGAATGTTTCCAAAAGTGTTTTTTTTGATGCAGGAATTCTGAGATGTAATAATGTGAATATACATTCCTTAGGGGGCGACAATACACGTGATGCCTTTATCAGGCTTAGGACTGGAGTTCTGGTTGCCGTGGGCAACATTACTATGAATGCCGTTGCAGCCAGAACCTATATACGATTCTCAGGACATGGAACAATTAGGGTTGGAGGGACAATGTCTGGGGGAAATATTACCAGTACCAAAGGCGGGGGTACCGACGCCCCAACGTATGGTACCGTCCAATATAATGGCACTGGAAACCAGACCATTGGTTCCTACACCTATTACAATCTTACCGTTTCCGGTGGTGGGACCAAAAGTTTGGGAAACAGTATAACCGTCTCAAACGTGCTAAGCTTAAGTGGAGCCGTTGTTCGAATTGGTAACTACGATTTGACAATAAACAGTACGGCTGCCGCTGCCATTACCGGTACATTCAGTAAAACCAACATGATTGAAACTAACGGAACAGGTTATGTTTTGAAAAATACGGGCACTATAGTTACAACCCATTATCCATATACAGTTCCCTTAGGCTCCGATGGGCTTTATGCACCAGTAGAACTTTCATACATTAGCGGAACTTCCCTAATTCGTTTCAGGACACAGAGTTTTACAGAACTAGGAACGCGATATTTGCAACGAGCATGGGATGTTTGGGGTGGAACTGCCCGAAGGATTACAGCCACATTTACCCATGATCCCTCTGAGGCTTTGGTTGTGATGGATAAAATAAGAATCCGCCCTGCCACAGGATGGACAATACCCGTTGGTACTCAAAGTTTTGGCGCCTCGTCATTTACAATTACCGATAATGGTACTAATAATTTAAGAACTGGTGAAACCTTATGGACGGCATCGGGTGCAAAAACATTATTCAGCTATAAATCGGGCAACTGGAACGATGCCACTACCTGGACGGACGACCCCAGTGGCACAACCTTGTCAGGATCGGAAGTGCCAGCCAACGAGGATGTTATTGTTATTCTTTCGGGAAGAAACGTTGTTTTGACTGAGAATACTGCCACAACAGATTTGGAAGTTAATATTTCTGCCGGTGGGGTTTTGGATTTGGCTGGATTTAATTTCACTGCGGGCCTAAAGATACTAAACGGCCAAGGTCGGTTGCGTCTCAGGGGAACCACTTTCCCAAACGTTACAGAATCGAATGGTATTATTGCTGCCGGTGGCGGAACGGTTGAGTTTTATAATCCAATCAATTTTAATCTGCCAACCACACCTACAAGCTATAATAACCTGGAAATAAATACAGGTGGATCTGTTGCCACCCAAATGAATAACCTTACTCTAAATGGAAATTTACATATTAAAACCGGAACGTTTCAAATTAACGACAATACAGCAACCCGAAGAACATTGGATATTTTTGGAAATGTGATAGTTGATAATGGCGCTTCAATTTTAGTAGGGAAAGGCGTAACTAATACGGTTACTACTGCAATTAATATTAACTTGGGCGCTGCTCCTTACTTGAATTACTATATTGCTCAATCCCATACCGTAAAAATTAATGGTGATTTCACAAACAATGGTACGGTAAAATTCACCAACATCGATTATCCGGTTTACAATTCGTTTCCGCCCACAACACTGGGGGCCACAACCGGTTTCGCTTCCGTATATTTCACCGGAAATCAAAACAATACGTTAACTTGTAATGGAACAACCATTTTCTACAACTTAATTCTAAGCAAAGGAACAGACCAAAGTTATAAACTGACCGTTAACTCGTCAGATTACAGCAATTTTAAGCTCTATGGAGCAAACACAGCTACCATTTGGGGTGCTGTAAATGCCAATCCTAACATCAGAAAGGCTTTGTGGATACATTCGGGCACATTAGAATTAACCGGATCGGTCATTATTCCTTCCTTGACTGAAGGTCTGGCCGCCGATAACACTACCGATTACATAATCCCAGAAAGTGGCGCCCTGCTTCTGAACGGGGTGAATGTGGCCGTATTTGGTACAGCAGACGACTACCGCGAAATAAATACAGCCTACGGGGTAGATGGAGGAACAGGAAGTGTAAATGGTCTGAATCTGGGCTCGCGAAGTGCTGTCTCAGTGCATGGCAAGCTTCAGATTTTAAACGGAGTATTCTCCACAAAGGAATCCAGAGGTCTAATAACAGGCAATGCTGGCAACCCTCAAATCCTTATTGACGGTGGAACGTTGGATGTTAAACAATTCAGCCCGGAGGGAGCACTGGCTTGTACATTTAGCCAGTCAAACGGAACGGTAAATGCACGTGGAAGGTTTAAGAGAACCCCTACGGAATACACTACGGTTAGAAATTTAACGGATATGTCGGAAACTACGCTTGATCTTGTCCGTGCAAACAATGGTGTAACAATTACCTATGCCTCTTTTGACATCAATAGCAATAACAGTCTGTTTACCATGTTAGGAGGCACTCTTAGGATATATGACAATTTGTCTAATGAGGGATTCGGGATAAATATTAGCTCGCTGGCTACCAATAGCAATGTAACCGGAGGAACCATTGAAATCAGACCTATACAAGGGAGCACCGAATCTGGAACGAATTTCGGTTTCAATATGCTTCTTCGGATACGCCCTTCGGTTGGGAATCTCCACATTAACCGGAAAAGTGGAAGTAGTCGGGGAGTGCGAATTTTTACTTACCCATTGGTAGTAGTGAAGGATATAACAATAACTGCTGGATTATTGAACGCTAGCGATCCAGGGTTGGATGTTACTATTGGGGGGGATTTCTCCATATCCCCGACAGGATCCTATTCCATTAGCACGAATAGTACTATTTTTAATGGTACAACAAATCAGACTTTTACTGTAAATACTGTCTCACCACTTTCCATTCAGCGTATAACCGTTGACAAACCTGTGGGAACCATTCTTTCTTTTGCGGGTACTCAGTCATTTGTTAACAATTTGTATTATCTGGATATTCGTGAAGCAACACTGAATTTAGGAGATAAAACACTTACCTTTTCAAACACCTCGAATGACGGTTATATCTACAACTCAGGTATAATACAAGGAGACGGAAAATTAGTATTTTCGAGCAATCAGGTAATGAATATCGAAGGTGATGGTAACGGCGTTTTTTCGAATTTGGATTTTAATAATACCAATGCAGCTAATGCCCCCGTATCCTTCTTGTCCGCCTTTACAATAAATGGAACCCTTAATCTTTTAAATGACAAATTGGTTAACATTGGTACAAATAACATAACATTCGGCGAATCTGCTTCCGTTGTTGGAGCTTCCTCTACTCGTTATTTTATTACAAACGGACAAGCCGGCGACGGAGGGATTACTAAAATTTACAATTCAACGAGTGCATTTACTTTTCCAGTTGGAGCCCCTTCCACAGTACGCCCAGAATCGGCTTATACTCCTGCAACCTTAGGTTTTACAGCGGCTCCAGCCACATATGGATCCGTCACCGTGGTTCCGGTAGGAGCTGAACACCCTGCTACAACGGTGAAAAACCGATCCCTAACCTATTTCTGGAGGGTTAAATCCACAGGGTTCGTATTAGGAGGGGCTACTGTGAACCATAGTTTTACCTACAACGAAACGGATGTTACACTAGGCGGTGATATTTCTGAGGAAGGTTATATCCCTGCACGGCTTAATACTGCAACGCTAAGTTGGGAAAAGGGAAGTGCTAGTGACATTAACACAGGCACAAACCTAATTTCAGGAGCTTTTTTAACAGGATCGAATTTCATAGATGGAGAATTCACAGCCGGAGATAATGTCCCAACTGATCCGTTTGGTTTATTAACAACATTCTATAGTCGTCAGAATGGCTGGTGGGGCGATTTTAACACTTGGTCTACTACAGGACATTCAGGAGTTCCTGATGGTGCAGTGCCAGGTGAAGGGGATATTGTTTTTATTGGAGGCAACGATAGTGTGTGGTTTAATTACGATTTAACAACTCCAAACACTGACGACAATTCCTGTGCTATCCTTAAAATAGCTTCAGGCTCAGTGTTGGATATTGGATATAATCCGGGTAGTGTTTTTGGAATGGTTTCCAATAACGAAGGAGGGAATGGAAAAATTAGAATAACCACCGATAGAGGCCCACTGGACTGGACAACGGTAAGAACTTTTGAGTTTCCGGGTGGTGATTTTACAGATTTTAATGTTAACCAGGGAATTACCGAACTCTACACTACAAATCCAACGGCTGGAACCACTTTTTATCTCCCCAACGGTGTAACATCGTATGGAAATTTGGCCATTTCGCCACTTGGAGGATCGAATATAATATTTCCGAACCACGATCTAACGATATATGGCGATTTATCAACCTATGGGCAAAACGCCGATTCCTGGTTCTGCCCTGCGTGGAATACCGTTTATCCAACTGAACCTCAAACCGTAGTAGCAAAAACAGTAACAATAATTGGTGACATGAACATTTTTGGCGGTGGATTTGTGTGGTATGGTGCCGGAGCCGTCAAACAATCATGTGTTGTACATGGTAATATTCTTGTCAACGGGGGATCATGCATTGATAATTGGGATGCCTCTTCGGCTGAATTACAGATTGGTGGGAGTTTAATCAATAACACTCTGGGTGGCATCGCCGGAGGAACCTCCACTCCTCGAGAATGCAATTTTGGTGACATACCGGTAACATTTTTTGGCTCTGGAACTTCTTACATTACAAATACATCGGGTACCCCTGTAACCACTTTTGGAAACCTTACTATTAACAAAGAGTCTTTAGCTGATTCTGTGATATTGAATATCGGCTCAACCGTTAACACCCCCACAAACGCGTGGTTTACATTAAATTCAGGAATGTTTGTCTATTCTCGCGGCAGCTTGACCACTGAATTAGCCATTTCCACGAATAGTCTTTTTACTATTTCTCAAAACGCTGGATTCCATATGGAGTCTGCCAATAGTACCATTAGAATTGGGAATGCAGCTAGCAATATTGGTGATTTATTGCTTGAAGGGAAACTAACTATTGTCAGTGGAACAGTCAACATTGGTGTTTCTACAAATAATAATAACAATGATATTGAATACACAGGAAATGGTTCCGCAGAAATTAATATTCAAGGTGGATCTTTGTTTGTAAATGGACAAATCAGAAGGAATCCGGCAGCATCTGGTTCTGTGTTGAAATATACACAATCAGGAGGAAGTGTTACCATAAATGGTCAAAACCCCAATACAACCAATGCCAAATTCGAAGTATTGAATTCAGGAAGTACATTTAATATGTCGGGTGGAAATATGCTGCTAGTGCGTGGTAACAATGCTTCTCAATATGGCGATTTTTATTTAAGACCTCAGAGTTCTGTTGTTTCTGGAGGTACAATTACTTTTTCACAGGGCGCTAACAATCAAACACATATCTACTACGTGGAATCGAGTGTACCTCTCTATAATTTGGTAATTACAGGAAAAAATAGTGGTGGATTGCGGGATGCAACAGTTATGCTCACCACTAGTCCTTTAGTTTTAAAAGGAAACCTGACAATTAGCAACAGTCAAAGTTTTTTAGATGCCAATATTAGCAACAATATTAGTGTAGAAGTGAAAGGCAACTTGGCCAATAGTGGCACCTATGAGTACAGACAAAACACTACGACTTTTAGCGGTGTTAGCCAATTTGTTACGGGATCGACAACAACAAACTTCTATAACTTGGTAGTAAAACCCACCACTTCATTAACTCTAGACAGACAAATCACTATCAATAATGATTTAACTATTACCTCAGGACAACTATTGGCCGATGCCTACTATATTGTGGTAAAAGGAAATGTTGTTAATAATGCATCCTACGATGGAATTGCAGGTAGCGGGGGATTACTTCTAAACGGCGATGCCATGCAACAAATATCGGGTAGTGGCTCTTTTGGAAGGTTAAATATTCAAAACACCAATGGTGTTGAACTGCTCTCTGATATTACTTTGCAAAAGAACCTGAATCTTATATCAGGAAAATTGATGTTGCAGGAATTCCTTCTTTCCTTAACTTCAACATCCGAAATTGAGGGCTCGGGGTTTGCTTCCAACAAAATGATAGCTACCGACGGGGTTTTCTCAAGCCAAGGACTAAAAAAGACGTTTACTTCCTATACCGGAGTAGAAAAAACGTTTGAATTTCCGGTTGGAACGGGAAATAAATACACACCAGCGTTCTTCAAATATACCGACATTGGAGGAACTACGACAGTCCGAATTAATCCGGTAAATGACAATCACCCCGGCGTTTACGATCCTGCAAATGTCCTATCCTACTATTGGGATGTTGAAAGTGTCGCGTTGGACGGCTTTAATGGCTCTTTAGAACTCCACTATCTGGAATCAGATGTTAACGTAACGGGCACAAATACTGAGGCTCAATATGTTTCCGCCCGACTTTTGACTCCTGGAACGCAATGGTTTAAATCATTAGTTGGTCCTGATGATGACAATGTGGACGAAATCAACAATGTAATTACCTTTTCCTTTACAGGCGTGGACAATATCAGCGGTGAATTCAGCGCCGGTATAGACGGAGCCATTCCTGACGATATTCCTCAGTACCGTTCATTGGCTGATGGCAACTGGAATAATGCTGCAAACTGGGAGGCTATTAATGGAACTACTTATCCATGTCCATCAAATGGCCCTGATGGTTTTATTGTCGTTGTCGATCACGAAGTGACTTTAAACAAAGACTATTGCTCAGCCTACAGAACAGAAATTAACGGCAAGCTTAAAGCCATTTCAGGTTTCGTTGGCCACAATCTGGGGACTGTAAGTGGTGCAGGTACCTTGTATCTCGATGGAGAAGTGATTCCCGCTGGCCGTTATACAACTTTTCTTTCATGCGAGGGTAATGCCACTTTGGAATATGGGGGAACAAGCAACTATAACCTTATAGCTGATTTGTACACAAGCATGCCAAATCTGACACTTTCGGGAACCGGAAATAGGAATATGCCAAATAAAGATTTGACTATTTGCAAAAACCTAATTGTCAATCAGGCTTCACTCAACAACACAGTAAACAATCGAACATTAACAATACTAGGTGATTTTGAATTACAGAATGCAGGTGCTTTTCTATCTGGAACTGGAGAAAGCGCCACTGTTGTTTTTCAGGGAGCAAGTGCTCAAAATATTGGAAGCGAGACCATTGGGTTTACAGGAACTAATGCATTCAATAATTTTGAGATTAGAAACACGGCGGGTATATCCATCAATGCCAATTCGAATGTTGAAATAAAAGGAAAACTTATTCTTACAACGGGGAAAATAACGGTTCCTGAGACATCGTCATTAACAATAACCAACACAGCGATTGAGGCAGTGACACCATTAACCGGAAGGTCAACATCGTATGTTGATGGAGTTCTTTCGAAGCGCATAAATTCTGGCGATAGTTTTTTCTTTCCCGTTGGAAAGGGAAACGTGGCTGGGAATAAAATTGAACTCAAAGAAACATCCACCACAGGGACACAAACCTGGAGTGTTGAATTTTTTACACCCAACTCAACATCGGAGGATTATTTAGACCCCCTTACCTACGTGAATGCCAAAGAGTATTGGAAGGTAATGTCAGTCGAGGGGAATCAAGCTAAAGTCTATATTAATTGGGACACCTACAGCGACCTTACTCCCTTGATGACAACTAATGGTAATTCCGATATGCGGGTTGCTGAGTTTATATCCGATAATTGGAACGAACTTTCAAGTTCGGCCAGCGGAACAAACGACGCGGGCAATGTATGGACAACATCTTTGAAAACTATCGCTGCCGCTGGGAACCTGTTCTCATCATCTGCCACAAACCCAATCAAACCCCGGGCACAGTTTACGCCAGACTTGCCAATTTGCGGAAGTACGAACATTCCTTTAACCTTTACAGCAAACTTTCAACTTTACACCCCTTTTACGCTTACCTATAAATATAATAATGTACTACAGGACGCTGTTACTGTAAATACAGTTCCTTATTCTCTGCCAGCCAATAGTCACGGGGACTACCAGTTAGTGAGTTTTAAATACCGCAATGCTGTTAATAATGAATATTCAGGAGTTGTGGATCCAAATCCAGTTACCGTATATGAACTTCCAACCCAGGCCGATGCAGGTGAAAATAATGATTACTGTGGACAATCTTCTACCACACTGCAAGGAAACGCACCTGATGTAGGAACAGGCCTTTGGGAAGTTATTTCCGGCACGGGTTATTCATTTAGCAACCCAGCGTCGCCTACTAGTACTTTCAGCGGCGTGAGCGGATCTGCTTATACTTTGCGTTGGATTATTACAAACGGCGAATGTACTTCCATTGATACGGTGGAAGTGAATTTTCCTCTTTTAGCCCAACAGCCAGCGGCATTTACTGCCGGTGAGCCAGCTGTTTGCCTTGGACAAACCGGTGTTGTTTATAGCGTTCCAAACGATCCGTTGGTTGATTATATTTGGAGTTATAGTGGAGGAGGTGTTACCGGCATTGAAGCCACAACCAACTCTGTAACTCTTGATTTTGCTAGCACAGCCAATTCAGGAACCTTAAGCGTAAAGGCAGTAAATGATTGTGGCGAAAGTCTGGCAAGAGAATATGTTATAACCGTACAGGAACCTGCAATTACTGTCATGTCCAACGACACCGGCTCCGACAACCTAATTTGTACGGGTACGGAAGTTGTTTTTACTGCTGCACAAGATGGACCACTGGGTATTGTGAGTTTCGAATATCTCGTAAACGATGTGACAGAACACACTGGCGCGGTCTTTACAACGTCAACTCTAAACAACCACGACACCATTACTGTTCTGGGATATACCTCAGCAGGTTGCATAGCTACACAAGAATTTGTTGTGTATGTTGGAGATCAACTTTGGTCTGGAGCAACCTCATCAGCATGGGACGATTTGGGCAACTGGACATGTCCAATACTACCCGATAATTCGCGCGATGTAACCATACCACCAACAGCAGCCAATATGCCTACGGTTTCTAGCGATGCATCAATCCGAAATTTGACCATTGAAAATGGAGCTTCAATCACCCATTCTGGAGGAGTTTTCTCTGTCTACGGTGATTTAATTAACGATGGGACGCTTACCACCAATGCAACAATTCGTTTCACCGGGGCAGTTGCACAAGAAATTTCCGGTGGCGGAGCCGTTTCCTTTTCAACTGTAGAGATTGATAAATCAGCCGGAGAATTAACCTTAAACACACCCGTCACAGTATCAGGAAATCTTACACTTACAAATGGTATAGTCAATAGTGATGCAACCAATATTGTAACCGTTGACAATGGCGCCACGGCCTCTGCCGGAAGTGAAACTTCCTTTGTAAATGGGCCCATAAAGAAAATAGGAAACACTGATTTTACCTTCCCCATTGGTGGAAGCGGTCGGTGGGCTCGTTTGGGCATTTCTGGAGTTGTTAATGGCAATGTTGCCACTGAATTTGTTGCCTCCTATTCGCATACACCATCACCAAACCTGGAAGATCTGGAGGATGCTGCTGTTGGTCAGACCCTTAACAACGTAAGTGAAGTTGAACACTGGGATTTGGCCAACCCAACCAACGATGCTGGTATTGAAACGCACATGACTTTATACTGGGAAGACATTACAAGAAGTAACATCCTCGATCTGGCAGATTTAAGAATTGCCCATTTCAACGGTACCAAATGGGTTGGACACGGCGGATCGGGAGTTTCAACAGGACCAAATAGTGGGTATATTACTACAACAATTCCAGTAAGTAGTTTTAGTCCAATGACATTTGGTTCAGAGTCGGGCAGCAATCCACTCCCCGTCGAGCTAATAAATTTCAACGCAAATTTTGTCAGCGCAGGTGTAATGTTGTCATGGTCCACTGCTACGGAGTATAATAACAGCCATTTTGAGATTGAACACTCTACCAATATGGAAGGATTTGTTTCCCTAGGCAGGGTAAGTTCAAAAGCTGCCAATGGAAATAGTAACCAGTTGTTGGATTACCATTATACACACAATAGCGCTGGTAGTGGTCAAAACTATTACCGGTTGAAACAGGTCGATTTCGATGGTAAATTTTCTTATTCGAAAATAGTTTCCATATCTGTCGATTATGATGGTGGTTTTCTGTCCGATGTCACCGTGTTTCCTAATCCAACTCAGGGAAAGCTTAAGCTAAATATTCCCGAATCAGATGATGCTTACAGAATTTCACTCTACAACGCAAATGGATCATTGCTGTTTGAATACACGTTTGAAATTCAAAATCCTTATTTGGATTTGAGTACATACCAAAATGGAATATTCCTTCTGAAGATTTCGAACGGCAAGGATTACATCATTCAACAAATTGTGAAACAATAATAAAAAAGGCCGTCCAGGAGAATGGGCGGCCTTTTTTATGGTCATTTTGTTCACAAATGGTTTACTTGTAGCTCCTTTCCTGTAATTTCACAAATTCAAAATTCAAAGCCTCTTTGTGCAATTCGGGGGCTTGGCCATTCCCTTTGTATTCCCAGGCAGCAACATAGGCAAAGTTGGCATCGTCGCGTTTGGCTTCTCCGGTTTCGGTCTGGCTCTCCTCGCGGAAGTGAGCTCCGCAACTTTCCTTACGATTGAGCGCATCTGCACAAAGAAGTCGTGCAAGCTCGAAATAATCGGCCACGCGCCCGGCTTTTTCCAACTCCTGATTAACTTCTGTTCCTGTTCCGGTTACTTTCAGGTTTTTCCAAAATTCGGTTTCCAGTTCCGAAATCAAAACTACTGCCTTTTTCAGTCCTTCCTCGTTTCGGTACATCCCGCAGTAATCCCAAAGGATTTTTCCCAATCGTTTGTGGAATGATGTAGCTGTCTGCATTCCATTAACGGCCAGTAATTTTTGAATCCTGTTGCGCGATGATTCTTCGGCTTCCTTAAATTCGGGTGTGTCGGTGGCAATTTTTGGGACTTTAATCTGGTCTGCCAAGTAATCGGCCATGGTGTATGGAAGGATAAAATACCCATCGCCGGCGCACTGCATTAACGAGCTGGCCCCCAATCGGTTTGCCCCGTGATCCGAAAAGTTGGCTTCACCTACGGCAAACAAGCCGGGAATGGTTGTCATTAGATTATAATCGACCCACAGGCCACCCATAGTGTAGTGTCCGGCGGGATAAATACGCATGGGTGTTTTGTATGGCGATTCACCGGTAATTTTCTCGTACATTTCGAACAGGTTGCCGTATTTGTCTTCAATCGCTTTCTCGCCTTGTTTCTGTATAGCATCGCGAAAATCCAGATAGACAGACAGTCCTGAATCACCAACTCCAAAACCGGCATCGCACCTTTCTTTGGCCGCCCGAGAGGCTACATCACGCGGAACAAGGTTACCGAAGGCAGGATAGCGGCGCTCAAGATAATAATCGCGCTCTGGCTCGGGGATATCGTTGGGATTGCGTTTGTCGCCCTTTGTTTTTGGCACCCAGACACGGCCATCGTTCCTTAGTGACTCGCTCATTAACGTTAGTTTACACTGATAGTCGTTTAGAACCGGTATGGATGTAGGATGTATTTGAATAAAACTGGGGTTGGCAAAAAAAGCGCCCCGTTTGTGGGCTTTCCAGGCTGCCGATCCATTGGAATTAACGGCAAGGGTCGATAAATAGTAAATAGTTCCGTAGCCTCCGGTGGCCAAAACCACGGCGTGGGCTGAATGTCGTTCAATTTCACCCGTTATAAGGTTTCGGGTTATAATGCCCCGGGCCCGACCCTCAATAACTACCAAATCGAGCATTTCGCGACGGGAAAACATGGTCACTGTGCCTGCCTGAATCTGACGCGTTAGTGCCCCATATCCGCCCAAAAGGCAGTGTTGACCGGTTTGGCCTTTGGCGTAGAAAGTCCGGCTTACCTGAACCCCTCCAAACGAGCGGTTGTCGAGAAGGCCGCCGTAATCGCGGGCAAAAGGCACACCTATAGCTGTATAGTGGTCAATAACAAGGTTGCTGACTTCGGCGGCTCGATAAACATTGGCTTCGCGTGCACGATAATCTCCTCCTTTGATCATGTCGTAAAATAACCGGTAAACACTGTCTCCATCGTTTTTATAGTTTTTGGCAGCGTTTATTCCTCCCTGTGCGGCTACCGAGTGGGCACGTCGGGGAGAATCCTGATAACAAAAGACCTTAACGTTGTATCCCATTTCGCCCAATGTCGAGGCCGCACCTGATCCGGCAAGGCCAGTACCTACAACAATGATGTCAAGTTTTTTACGGTTTGCCGGGTTGACCAATTTTAACGAGGTTTTGTGTTTTGTCCACTTTTCGGCTAATGGTCCTTCGGGTATTTTTGATTGAAGTACTGACATAATTCTTTCGTTTTATATCGTATGTAGTTGTTCGGTTGTTTTAATAAAGCAAAATGAAATAGAGTGGAATGATGCTAAACCCCGTTCCAATGATGACTGCAAACACTAAAGCAACCGATTTTAGTCGGGGAAGCCAATGTTCGTTGCTCATGCCCAGGCTTTGAAAAGCAGACCAAAATCCGTGAACGAGGTGCAGTCCTAAAAATACTGCCCCAATAATGTATATTATGCTATAAAACAGGCTTGTCTTGAAAAGCGAGGAGACCAAAAGGTACCCGTTTTTCATGTTTTCTCCATCAATAATCACATCGGTAAATAGTGGATCGCCTGTAAACTTCATTTTTACAAAAAAATGGAGTAAGTGCATGACCAGAAAAGTGGCGATTAGACCTCCCAGAATAAACATATTGCGTGATGCCCATGTTGTACCGTCCGAAGGCGACGTTTTGTTGTACCTGATTGGGCGGGCGCGCATATTTTGTATTGTAAGCAGCAGTGTGTAAATTATGTGGATGCCAAATCCCAATGCTAAAAGCGGCTCTACAACTCTTATTGCAGGATTTGTAGCCATAAAATAAGCTGCCTTGTTAAACAAGGTGCCAGTGTCGTCAATTATTAACATCAGATTTACAGTTAGATGGACTGCCAGGAACGACATTAGAAACAAACCCGATATTGAAACGATCAGTTTTTTCCCAATCGACGATTTTATCAGAAAGTTTTTCATATATTGATTATTAAAGATTTAACCCAACCGGCTTTCATTACTCTGCAAATATAAAAAAATGCAATCAAGTGTGGGCACACTTTCGTATTTTATTCAGCAGGTTATTTTTCATTGGCTCGGGGAAGAAGTATCTCGAAGCAAGTACCCTTGCCGGCAACACTATTAACGTATATTTTACCCTTCATAAGCAAAATGAAGTCGTAACATAGTGCCAATCCTATACCCGAGCCCCTTTCTCCTGAGGTGCCCGAACGGGGAGAATCGCCGGTAAAAGAAAAGAGGGTTTTCTGGATTTCTTCGGGGATTCCAATACCACTATCCGATACTTTTATGCGGACATATTTTTCTTCGTACAATTCGGCTTGTAACGCGATAGTCCCTCCGGGGTGTGTAAATTTGACGGCATTGGAAATAAGGTTTCTTAATATCATATCCAGGGCACGATCATCGGCTATAACTGAAGTATTTTCAGGGGCATTCATTGATATATCAATCCCTTTTAGTCCTGCAAATTTTCCATAGGTGCTAACTGCGGTCTGTAGAATGCTGGCAATGGGTACGGGCTTTATAGACAAAATAGCGTCTTTTGTTTGGATCTGAGCCCATTCCAACAGATTCTCAAACAGGTTAAGAATATCCAGAATTGATTCGCGCAGAATTTTTACCATGCGCTTGTTTTTTTCCATAGGCTGGGTTTCAATTTTTCTGTCCAGTAAATCAGACAAACCCATTAATGTAGTGAACGGGTTGCGTACGTCATGCGCAATTATAGAAAGAAGTTTGTCTTTTTGGCGGATTATTTCCGAAAGCTGTTGATTTCGCAAAAAAAGCTTATTCTCGGCTTCTTTTCGTTGAACAACATTCCATACAGCATCCATTAACAATGATAACTGACTGACGTCCTCGTTGGAATATTCTTCCGGTTTATTAGCCACTGCTACCACAGCCACAATTTCCTGTCCCGAGAAAATGGGTACAAGCAAAAATCGATCGATCGGCATATGGCCCTGAGGAAGTTTGTGTTTTTCTAAGGGGGTGTTTCTGTAATCGTTGATAATTAGCGAGTCGCGTGATTCAATTACCTGACCTAACAGGGCAACCTCCGATAACTTGTACTTTGTACGCGAAACAGAGGATTTGCAGGTATTAATTGCAAAATCGTTGTATAGTTTGAAAGTAAACTCCTGATCGTGTTCATTATAGGTGAAGACAAAACCAATTTCGCTGGATGTTAAATCGACTGCTTTTTGTAATGCATACCGCCATAGTTCGTCTCCCGGGTTGTCATACAACTTCAGGATTTTCTCCACTGCTTTAAGTCGGTTTGCATTCTGTATATTTTTTGTTTCGGCGGCTACCCGTTTTGTAACGTCGTGGATAATGGAATATATCAATAGCTTATTGTTTATAGTTATTGGACCACTATATACTTCAACGTTTCGCACATCGCCTTGAGCGCGTATGTGTTTAAATATGAAATGGTTACGTTGGTGATTTATGACCCGTCCAATTTGTTTGCGAATTTCTTCCTCGGGTGCTGTATTTATATCTGTAAACTTTACACCCAACAACGTGGTGAAACTTTACACATTTTATAATTTTTCGGTTTACGGCCATATGGAACTTCATGCCGACTTTAATCATG
>JBBISE010000018.1:0-34947 GCA_037441445.1 Salinivirgaceae bacterium | reverse complement strand
TAGAAATTAATCTCCAAATTTAACTTTTTTCCTAATGCGGATTTTGGGTTTAATCTTTAGAACGAGAAAAATAGTTACTCGAGATGCTTTTGCAACGGTCTCGTAATGTGGGGTACAATGCAATGTGATATGTTTTTTGAACCTTGAAGGGGTTCAACACAAACATGTTAGTTTTATTTGGTTATTCTTGTTCCCTGTCGCTAAACAGCAACTCAATGAGTTCAACCACAATCATGGCCGTTGCCCCCCAAATCTTTTGCCCGGATACGTGCCAGTATGGAGCCTCTATGGAATAGCCACGAGCAAAGAAGGTGTCCGATTTGATGTTTTCAGGGGTAAACTCCGCTAAGGGGATGTTCAGGACTTTGTCCACCTCAACTGAGCTTGGGGTTAGTTGTGGCAGTAGCGGGGCAACAGCAACGAACGGATAAATTATGATGTCGCTAACAGGAATATATAACTCGGTTAGCTGAGCAATGATTTGCCATCTGTGTGTTTCATAACCAACCTCTTCCATGGTTTCCCTAATGGCGGTGTCTTCAAAATTTTGATCGACAGCGGGGTCAAATTTTCCTCCCGGAAAGGCAATTTGACCACTGTGCCAACCATCGTATTTTGCCCGCTCAATGAAGGTCAGGGAAGGAGACCTGTTGTTGAAATCGACCAGGACTAAAACGGCACTGTTCTTCGCGTTGCTGTTTTCGGGAAGCAAAAAATGTCTCTCATAGGGCAACATTAACTTGTGGGCTTGTTGTCCCGGAAGACCGTTTTCTACTCCTTCCTGCAAACGTTCAGAAAATTCAGTGATGTCCATTTTTTACTGACAGGTAATCAGGGTGTAGTTCTTTTTTCCTTTTTGAACCAGCAGGTATTTGTTGTTCAATAGGTTCGTGACGGTAACCATCTGTTCAAGGCTATCGATTTTTTCTTTATTGATACTTAGACCTCCCCCTTGAACAGTGCGACGAAGTTCGCCCTTTGATTCAAACACCTTGGTTTTCTCAGCCAACAAGGCACCTACCGAAATGCCGGCGTTCATTTCCGACTTTTCAATGTTGAATTGGGGCACCCCTTCGAAAACGGACAGAAACGTGCTTTCGTCAATTTCAGCCAACATGTCATGTGTGGTGTTTCCAAATAGGATTTGACTTGCTTTGCGTGCAGCAGCCAGTTCTTCTTCGCCGTGCACCATAGTAGTAACTTCTTCGGCAAGACGGTTTTGCAGGAAACGCAAATGTGGTTGGGTGCGGTGTTGTTCTACAATGGCGTCTATTTCCTGTTTTGTGAGCAGAGTAAATATTTTTATGTATTTTTCGGCATCCTCGTCCGACACATTAATCCAGAACTGGTAAAACTGGTAAGGCGATGTATAGTTTTTGTCAAGCCAGATGTTCCCTTTTTCGGTTTTTCCAAATTTTCCTCCGTCCGATTTTGTAATCAACGGGCAGGTAATGGCAAACGCTTCACCGCCCAGCTTGCGTCTTATAAGTTCTGTTCCGGTTGTGATGTTGCCCCATTGGTCGCTTCCTCCCATTTGAAGTTTGCAGTTATAGCTTTTGTAGAGCTCTAAGTAATCAGTTCCCTGAACAAGTTGGTACGAAAACTCGGTAAAGGACATTCCCTCGCGGGCATCGCCGGTTATGCGTTTTTTAACACTGTCCTTCGACATCATATAGTTCACGGTGATGTGCTTTCCAATGTCGCGAATAAAATCCAGAAAGGAAAACCTCGACATCCAATCGTAATTGTTGACTACTACAGCGCTGTTGGCCGAGTTGTCGAACCGCAGGAACCGCGATGCCTGGTTTTTAATGGATTCCTGATTGTGGCGCAGGGTTTCCAGGTCGAGAAGGTTGCGCTCTTCGCTTTTCCCGCTGGGGTCGCCAATCATACCGGTGGCGCCGCCGATCAACAAAAGGGGCTTGTGCCCGGCTTCCTGAAAATGGCGCAGCATCATAAGCGAAACAAGGTGTCCAATGTGCAGAGAATCTGCTGTCGGGTCAATACCCACGTAACCGGCAACACTTTCTTTCATCAATATCTCTTCTGTCTCGGGCATAATGTCGTGAATCATGCCTCGCCAACGTAGTTCTTCAACAAAGTTCTTTATCATAGGTGGTCGTATTTATCGAATGTTAACTCCAAAACGGTTTGTTGGAAAGAAAAAAGCCCGAACAAAAAGTATCGGGCTACAAATATACTAAATTTCACTATTTCTATTTATCCTTGAAACCCACCAGAATGGAAACGCATCCGTTTTTTGCTGGTTTATCGGGATCCAACCCTTCTGGAACTTCAATTTCGACACGGATTTGTTGCGTAGCAGTTGAACTGAAATCCCACATTTTGGCGTGGTTGAATTTTTTGTTGTCAAATAAAAGGTTGTTTTGTGTGTCGTACAAACGAAACTCTACTTTTCCCAGCTGATCCTCAGAGCAAATAAGCAGACGATAATCCTGGTTGGCATAGAATGTCAGTACCAATTCGGCAACGTCGCCCTCGTTAAGAAGAGCTGCATTCATCTGACCGTTAAAAATATAGGGTGACAACTGTGGAACGCATTTGTTTTTTGTAAAGTTCTTACACTGAGCGGTTGCTGTTTGGCTAAGGAGCATCGCCGATGCCAATATTCCGATTATTAAAAGTACACGCTTCATACCACGGTAAGTTATTGTGTTTTTATTCTATTCTTGAACCTTCTGAATTGATTCTACAATATTAGTATTAATCTGCCAACTATCCAAATTGATTTATTCTTTTATGATAATTGAACGTAATTTCGCCAGCTTTTCCTTTATATCCGTATATGTTGCCGGATCAATGCTGTATTTGCTTTCTGATTGTAATACAGTTTTTTGTTGCTTTACATTATCGGTTACTTTTACCGGGCTTTGGTTGACGATAACGTTTTCGAATGTTTTACAAATGGATTGTATATGTTCGTAAACGGTTTGTCTGAATTGGTTTTCGGCAGCATACGGTTCCAATAACTTTGATAAGTTGTGCGCCGAATGCTTCTGATGGGCAATTTTCTCCAGCAGTTCCGGTCGTTTGGCGTTGTCGGGTATCAAATTGGTGGCAATGTACATCCCTTCGACCCAACTTCCCACAAGGATAAGCACGGCAGTTCCTTCGCGCTGATTTTCTTTCAGGTAGGTGTCGGCATTCGTAAACATGTCAATGACAACATTGATAAGCGAATCTTTGTTTGACAGGTTTCTCTCTAACCGTTCGACGGCTTTGTTGCTTTCATCTTGAGGAATTTGTAACGATTGCGTCAGGAAACGGATTGAACTCAGGTATTTTATTGATTCCTGGATTTGGTCAAACACGCGGCAATAGCTAAGGTCTGCGCCATAAACGCCAAGGTTCAACGCTTGTATGTCCTGTGTAAGAAACTCTTTTTCGCGGCCATGTTTGCTAAGCAATTCGGGCCTGTACTGAACGTTGGTCTTTTGTATCAGGCTGGCCATTTCGATAGGCGAGGGGATGTTGTAGAAAATCTGTTTAATAAGCTCGGAACGTTGAGCCTGGGTTTGTTTTGCACCATCGGCTGTTGCTTCAACAGTAGGTGTTGTGCTGCTCTGACATCCTGCCAAAGAAAGGACAATGATAACGATTGTAATTTGGGGCAATATTGTCCATTGATGTAATCTTCTCATAATAGTTTTGTTTTTGTTACCCGTCAAATGTCCGGCTAAATTAGGAAATCTTTTTTGTTTTTTACCAATTGTCCTTTAAAATTTGAGCTGTTGCGCGAAATCCTTAGTGGGTTTCTTCTCGTGGTCCGAAAAAAGCTGAGGAGATCCTATTGCTTTTTAGTCGCTGGTTTGCTTACAAGATACATACCGCTGAACACCAAAACTGCGGAAATAATGGTGACAATGGTTAGTTGTCCTTGTTTGAAAAGTAGCGCTACGGTGCTGGCAATCAAGGGTTGGGTATAAATATAGGTGCTTACAATGGTAGGGCTTACGCGCTGCATGGCCGCAATGTTTAGAAAGTAGGCAATGATGGTGGTGAAAATGACGATATAGAGAAGGCCCAGGATTCCTGCTGTTGGAATGGAATGCCAGTCTGTAGCCCAAAGATCGGTAAACCCAAAAGGGATAACAATCATGGAACCAAAAAGAAAAACCCAGCGCATGACCACAATGGGGTTGTAGAGCCGCATGAGTGGTTTTACAAGAACAAGGTAAAGTGCGTAACTGACTGTATTTATTAACATTAAAAGGTTGCCTGTAAACAACGACGAAAAAAGTTGACCGTTTCCAGAATTTACAATAAGCATGATTGCACCAGACATGCCCAGTGCAATTCCTGTTATTTTAAGAGCCCGGATGCGTTCACCAATAATTATGGCCGCCATAACAATAACAGCGGCGGGGTTCAAGGTCATAATAATGCTGGCATCAATGGGAGACGTTAGATTTAACCCTACCAAAAACATCATTTGATTAAGGGCTACACCAAAAATTCCGCACAAGGCCATCATAGCCAGATGTTTTGGCTGTACTTTCGTGTCTTTTAACCCCAAGGAGATTAACCAAAAAACGGAAACAGCCCCGGCAACACGCAATACGGCCAGTCCAAGCGGATGAATGTAATGGGGCATGACGCCCTTCGACACCGAGTAGTTAATCCCGTAAATGAGGTTTGCACCAATAATAAGCAAGTGGGCAATGTACTCTTTTTTAACGGACATAGATTTGTTTTGGATTTGTTTCGTGGCAAATTTCGGGCAATTTTTCTACCTTGCACACAAATTCTGAAACAAGATGGAAGAAATGCTCCTGCAACATATCTGGCAATATGGCCTCTATGATCGGCGTGCCATGAAAACTACCGATGGTTTGGACATCGAAGTGGTTTCTCCTGGTATGCACAACACCAATGCCGGACCCGATTTTATTGATGCCCGCATCAAAATTGGTTCAACCCTTTGGGTGGGATGTGTCGAAATACACCGCAAATCATCGGACTGGCAACTGCATAAACATTCGGGAAATCCTGCCTACAACAATGTAGTATTACATGTTGTGCTTGAGCATGATACTGAAATCAGGACACAAAACGGTGTTCTGATTCCGGTTACCGAGCTGAAATTCCACCCCAAGATAGAGCAGAATTACCGACAGTTGTATGAAAGCCGGCTTTGGATACCCTGCGAATCACGCTTTAGTTCTATCGAACCTATTTTCTTGAATATGTGGATTGAGTCCCTTTCGGTTGAACGAATGGAACGTAAGTCTGAAGCCATAATTTCCATGGTAAAGCATACAAATCAAAACTATAATGAGGCTTTCTATCGTTTGCTGGCATCCAATTTCGGATTTAAAACCAACGCTGCCCCTTTTGAAAGATTGGCAAGATCATTGCCCATTGCTACAATTAACAAAATTGCGGGAAACGCTGTTGCGATCGAGGCAGCCCTTTTCGGGCAAGCCGGATTTCTTTCCAATACTCCGGTTGACGACTATCAGCAAATGCTTCAGCAAGAGTACCTCGTGCTGCAACATCGTTTTAGTCTGACTGGTCTTTCCGCGAACGAATGGAAATTCTTCAGACTCCGTCCGGCCAATTTCCCTACGGTTCGGCTGGCACAGTTTTCAGCCCTGCTTGCAAAAAACACCGATTTCATGGGACTGATTCTGGACAGTCCCCAAGTGCCACAACTTAGGGAGTTGTTTCGGTTGGAGGTCTCTGATTACTGGCAAACGCATCATCAGCTTGGGAAAGAGTCGAAGCGAAAAACTCTGAGCTTGGGTAACGATTCCATCGACAATATTTTGATTAATACGGTTTGTCCGTTTTTGTTTGTTTATGGGTTGCAACATGGCGATGAAGTGTTGAAAAATAGGGCTTTAGGTTGGCTCGAAGACATTTCTGCCGAAGAAAATAACGTTATCAGCGGATGGCGAAGGATGGGTGCCAACGCAGAAAATGCTCGCCATTCGCAAGCCTATCTTGAACTGAAAACAAGATATTGCGACGCCCGTCGTTGTCTCGAATGTCAAGTTGGTTGCCGATTGGTGGCAGAAGTGTAAAAAAATACTACAGGGAACAATTTTCTGTTTTCCCAAATCATTTATAGCGGTTCCGTGCAACAATGTTGTAAAACCAGTCGCGGATTGGGCGGGGGATAATCAAAAAAACAGATAACACGGGCCAAAACAGGGGAAGATTACGGCAAATCCTCAAAACAGCCGTCGATTTTTGGAAAGCAACCCCATCCTCAATTAAAACAATGCTTTCATAGCCTATGTGTTGAATGCCAAATTCCTTCATCAAGCTCATACCTTGTTCTGACAAGCTGGAAACAAAAACGAAACGGTATCGTTTATCGCGTTTCCTGATAAACGACACCGAATGGTTGCAGAGGTTGCAATGTCCGTCGTATAGCACTATAGGATTTGCCATTGTCCTTTTTTGTAGCGTACCAACAAGCAAGCGACAGAAAAGTTCGGTTTGGTTTGAACCCGATTATTTTTTTCGACCCTTTTTCACTTCCTCCTTTTTTATCTCATCGGGGGCAAAAAGTCCGTCGCGCGACAACAGGTTTGGCAGGTTGGAAATGCCATAAATAACCACTGCTGTAGCCACCGAGGTGTGATTCATGTACTCAGCCCTGCATTTGTCATAGGTGTCGCGTTCTGTGTGCCAGATTTCGGAATAGCTGAAGTTCGCACCCAGCGGATCGTCGGTGCCAAAGGCAAAGGTAGGAACGTCTTCAATAATAAAGGGCGCGGTGTCGGTTCCTCCGGGGGTTTTGGGTTTCGGGCGAGGTGTTGCCTTCAATAGTTTAAACGGAAACAAAGGGTTGATGGCATTCAACGGTTCGCAAATTTTCTCAAAATCGGCCCACATGGCTTCGTTCACCGAAAGAGTGGCGGCAACATTGGGGCCTCCGTCGCGGTTGAACATGGCCGAAATTTTTGGTAGCTTTTCGCGGTTCTTTTTCACCCAGGCTGTTGAGCCCAAAAGTCCAAATTCCTCGGCAGCCCACAGACACACTAAAATTGTTCGTTTGGGTTTTCCTCCAGCTTTCATAATCAACCGGGCTGCTTCCATGGCCGTAACTACACCCGAGGCGTTGTCGGCTGCTCCGGTGGCAACGTCGAAAGCGTCTAAATGGCCTCCCATGATAACGTACTCGTCGGGAAATTCTGTTCCCCGGATCACCCCAGTGACGGTGCTATAGGTTATTGGACCCGGACGGAAATTGTTCCTGATGTCGAACTCGAGTTGAAAGTAACGTCGTTCCTTTGCCATTTGCTCGATTATGGAAAACTGATGTTCGTTGAGTTTAATATCGGGAACCGGCGGAAGATTGTCCCAGGTCATACTGTCAATGTTTTTACGGTCATACATCGCCGTAATGGGTATTGACGATGATTGTATGATGCCCAGAGTGCCGGCATCGACCATTTGCCTGTAAAACAATCCGGCTTCTTCTTTCATGGGCAACAGTTCTTTTTGCTCGCCTCCGTGTCGGTTAGCCCAGTTCTGTCGGCGAATTTCGTCGTTTTTCTTCTCGGTTTCGGCATTTTCGGCTATGATAGCAGCACGTTTTTCGTTTCCTGAGCCGGAGTAATCAATGGGCCAGCCGGTGTTCTTGCCTGAAATCAGTACCCAAGCTCCCTTGAGCGTTCCTTTCATCCGGTCGAATTCCCGTTGGGTTTTGGGTTCAATCAGGACGTGTCCTCGCTGAACGCCTTTTGTTCCTGCTGAGTACGATGGGGTGGCGAAATGGAGTATCATACCGTTTTCGCTTAACAGTCTGCCAAACCATGGCCCGCGGTTAAAACCAACAGGTAAAGTGCCGGCACTGTCGTACAAAACTTCCATGCCCCATTCCCTGAAACTGGAAGCAGCCCACTGAACAGCCGATTCGTAGTTGGATGAACCCACTGGTCGTCCCCCAATGCGGTTGCAAAGTACATCAAGGTGCTGCATGGTTTGGTTGTTGGTTTGTCCGGTTTCAATGATTTTTTGAATAACCGGATCGGGTTGCGCCATTCCCAACACTCCGCAAAAGAGTAGGGATATAACGATAGTAATTTTTTTCATTTTTTAAGGTTGTTTTTGTGTTATACATTTTCGGCTGTCTTTGGTTTGGGAACGATACAGCCTTCTTATCAATTGTAAAGGTAAAAAAGAATTGATAAAAATGGTACGACTCGCTTTTTTTCTCCGCAATCAATTCATTTTTGTTATTTTTGAAAGCGTAATGGAAAAAAATAAATATCGACATGAAGAAAATCCTTATTACCGGAGGTGCCGGATACATTGGTTCGCACACATCGGCATTGATGCTTGAAAAGAATATCGAAATAGTTATTATTGACAATTTTTCCAACAGCGAAAGGGATGTTTATGACCGGCTGAAGGAAATAACCGGAAAGATGCCACAGACGTCCGAGTTGGACATGACAGACTATAGCTCGTTATTTGAATTTTGGTCGAAAAATCCAGAAATAGATTCGGTTATTCATTTTGCTGCCTATAAAGCTGTTGGAGAATCTGTTAGTG
Organism: Salinivirgaceae bacterium; assembly: GCA_037441445.1. Classification (GTDB taxonomy): domain Bacteria; phylum Bacteroidota; class Bacteroidia; order Bacteroidales; family Salinivirgaceae; genus JAAYQU01. Next base: position 26,415 of record JBBISE010000018.1, on the reverse strand, counting down.
ATCCAATGAAATACTATTATAATAATGTTCTGAGCCTGATAAATTTGCTTCAGGTGGGACAGAAATTTGGGTTGAAGAATGTGGTTTTTTCCTCGTCATGCACTATTTACGGTCAGCCCGAGAGTTTGCCAGTAACAGAGCAAAGCCCTTTGGCTAAGGCCGAATCGCCGTACGGTAATACAAAGAAAATTTGCGAGGATATTTTGTACGACCTGATAAAAAGTCAGTCGCCGCTCAGGGTAATATCGTTGCGCTATTTTAACCCCATTGGGGCACATCCCACGGGTTTGCTTGGCGAACTGCCCCGAGGTGTTCCCAACAATTTGGTTCCCTACATTACCCAGACCGCGGCCGGTGTCCGCAAACAGCTGAATGTTTTTGGAAACGATTACAATACGCCCGATGGAACCTGCATCCGCGATTTTATTGATGTGAACGACCTTGCCGAGGCCCATCTGGCAGCGCTCCGTTATTTGGAAACACTACCTGACAAACCGGTGTTCGAAGCCTATAACATTGGAACCGGTGTTGGTGCCAGTGTGCAGCAGCTTATTGATACCTTTCATGAAGCAACCGGAATTGCCATTCCCTATGTTTATGCAGAAAGAAGACCCGGTGACATTGAAAAAATCTGGGCCGACACACAATTAGCCAACAAAACGCTAAACTGGGAAGCAAAAACCCCGCTGTCAGTAACCTTGCGGAATGCCTGGAAGTGGGAAAGGCATATCAGAATGCGGATGGAAAAAAAGAACACAGATGAGACGGATGCAACGGATGAACACTGATTTATAAAGATTTTTATCTGTGACAATCTGTATAATCCGTGTGTTCCGAGTTCATTTTTTTGTTCTATTGTAGATTGTTGCGCAGAATGTGTTTCAAGGGGCTGAACAGTCGTTCCATGACAGAAAGGTCTTCGGTAGTGATTTCGGCCATGCCCAGCAATTCTCTGTCAATTTGTAACTGAACACCATAGCTGGTTACCGCGCCGTTGGGCAACGAGGCTACTGCCGGATAGCCCTTTTCGCCATAGCCCGATGCTATTAGCTCAAGTTTGCCCTCGACCATGCCAAACTCCATGTAGGGATAGCCGTCGAGTTTTATATTGACGCGCTGCCCGGTGCGCACTTTTCCGGCGCCTTCGAACGGAATGGTCATGCGTGCCTGAATGCGACCCATGTTCTCGGGAATAACCGCAAAAACAGGGGCTCCGGCCTTTACCTCCTGCATATCGCTCCAAACGCCCATGAAACTGATGCGTCCTGATGTGGGCGATATCAACAAATAGGCTTTTTCCCACGATGCCAACATGCTTTTTAGTTGCCGGTGTGCATTTAACATCTCCTGCTCCAGCGTTTGAAGCCGTGCTTCGTGCTCCAACCGCATGTCAATGATGCTTTGCTTCAGCCTTCCAATGGTAATGGCGGTGCTGTTGATGTTGAGTCCGAAGTTTTCGAATTGCTGCTGTTTTGCTAGTAACTGGGCTTCAGTGCGCTCGAAATCGGCAGCGGCAATGACCTGTGTTTTGAACAAAAGCGAGTCGCGTGAGTATTGTTTTCGTGTTAACGTTAAATCGCGATACGAGAGTTTTTTCTGCCGTTCCAGATTTTTTAGCGACAGCTCGTGCTGCTTTAATTCCTGTTCTAGGGCTTCAATTTTCAACTCGTGGAGCTTTTGACGTTGGAACATACCCATGTCGTTGAACGAGCGCAGAAGGGCGTTGTATCCTTGTTGTAAATCGCCCAGCGAACGGGTTTGTGCAGAAAAGACGGTGAAAAGGGTGCTGTCGGGCATGGTAGAACTTTCAAAGAGAGATACCAAGCGAGAAAGGGCAAAAATATCGGTGTGGTTGGCGGGGTTTTCTATCACGCCCAGCGTGTCGCCCTTGCAAACAAGGGTGTTTTCGTTTACAAACAGGGCCGACATCTTGCCGTTGGCGCGTGCAACGATTAACGATGGCGGGTTTTCGGCGGTTATGACCACGGGGGCAAAGACCGTATCGGGGTATTTGAAGAAGATGCAGCCAATAAGCACTACAGCAATAATAAGGAACAAAAGGGTAATGCCCCAGCGCACTATCCAGCGGGGTGGGGTGCCGAGAATCTCGGTGATTTCGTCGGACTTTATGTTGATTTCTTTTTCCATCATTCAAGGGGTTACACAGAGTAGCTCGGAGGTTTCACAGAGGTACACGGAGTTTTTTAAATGGTTACACGGAGTTTCACAGAGAAGGCACAGAGTTGCATGGAGTTCTCTGTGGCTCTCTGTGTTGCCTCAGTGTTTCTCTGTGTAATTATTAAAATTTGTATCTTTTAATTCCATTTTTTAGTAATGTAACATTAAAATTCATCAATAGTCCTAATGGTTTATTTGCAAACTTCATGTACGTTAAAATTTGTGCTTCATGAATGGGTGCCAGTGCATCAATGGATTTTAATTCAACCACTACTGTGTTTTCAACTAAGATGTCGATTCTGTATCCACATTCTAATTTTATGTCTTTGTAAATAACCGGAACGGGCACTTGTCTATCGACTTTGAATCCATGGTTTTTACGTTCATATGCCAAACACTCTTCATAAGCAGATTCTAACAATCCGGGACCTAAATTTCGGTGAACCTCAATGGCACAGCCTATGATTGCTTCGGTTATTTGATTTAATTCCATAATCGTGTTTTTTAGTAAAACTCAAAGATAAGAAATTCTTACACAGAGCTGCACGGAGGTTTCACAGAGGTACACGGAGTTTTTATTAATTGGTTACACGGAGCTTCACAGAGGAGGCACAGTTACACAGAGGATTTTCTCTGTGGCTCTCTGTGTTGCCTCAGTGTTTCTCTGTGTAACCCTTAGAAAACTCATAATTCTAATTGATTTTTTACCAATGTGTAATACGCCCCCTTTTTCTCGCTCAATTCTTTGTGGGTGCCGGTTTCCACTACCTTGCCTTTTTCCAAAACGATTATCTGGTCTGCGTTTTTGACCGTGCTGAGGCGGTGTGCCACAACCACGGCGGTGCGACCTTTGAAAAACTCTTGCAGGTTTTCCAGAATTGTACGCTCGTTGTTGGCATCCAGCGCGTTGGTGGCTTCGTCGAAAAAGATAAACTGCGGGTTTTTATAGACTGCGCGGGCTATCAAAATGCGCTGCTTCTGTCCCTGACTGAGTCCGTGACCTTCGCCACCAATTTTGGTGTTGTAGCTCAAGGGTAATGTATTTATAAAATCGCTGATGTTGGCAACCCGTGCCGCGTTTAAAAGCCGCTCTTTGTCAATGACTTCAACACCCGGTGCTATGTTTCGGGCAATGGTATCGGAAAAGATAAACCCTTCCTGCATCACCACACCGCACTCCTCGCGCCAACTGCGCAGGCTGTAGGCATCTAAAAGGTTTGTGCCCAGCCGTATTTCGCCTTTGTTGGGCGGATAAAATCCCAGCAACAGCTTTACCAGCGTTGTTTTGCCACTCCCCGACGTTCCTACAATGGCCGTCTGTTTTCCGGCCGGAATGTGAATGGAAATGTCGTTGAGCACGGCCTCGGAGTCGGGTCCTTCGTAACGGAACTCGAGGTTTTGAATTTCGATACTTGCATTTTCGGGAATATCGGCAATGCGCGAACCTTCGGCATCTTCCTCGTCGTCGCGGAGATGAACCTCGCCAAGGCGTTCCAAACTGATTTTGGCATCCTGCGTAGCATTGAAAAACCCAATAAGCTGGTCAATGGGGCTGTTCAGTTGCCCAATGATATACTGCACGGCCATCATCATACCCAGTGTCATGTGTCCGTCAACCACGCTTTTGGCGGCTAAAATGGTGATGGCAATATTCTTACACTCGTTAATAAGTACCGCGCCACTCTGTTGGTACTGGCTCAGTGCCAGCCCTTTAACGCCCACGCGAAACAACCGTGCCTGAATGCCTTCCCATTCCCACCGTTTTTGCTGTTCGCAGCCGTTGAGTTTTATCTCCTGCATGCCTTGTATAAGCTGAATAAGGTTGCTCTGGTTTGCCGACATCTGGGCAAAACGGCGGTGATCCAACTCGGCACGCTTTTTCAGGAACAGCCACACCCAAATGGCATAAATGGCACTGCCGCCAAAGAAAACCAGAAAAATATTGAGGCTGTAGTAGAGCAACACCGCCCCGAATATCAGCAAATTAACCAACGAGAAAATGACCGAGAGCGATGCCCCCGTAAGGAACTGCTCAATGCGTTTGTGGTCGCCAATGCGTTGCATCAGGTCGCCCGTCATTTTGGTATCGAAATAGCGCATGGGCAGGCGCATAAGCTTGGCCAGAAAGTCGGAAATAAGCGACACGTTGATGCGTGTTCCCAGATGCAGCAATATCCAACCCCGGATAAACTCCACCGACACGCGGCTGAGCGTTAACACCAACTGCGCAATAAGCACCAGATAGATAAACGGCAGGTTGCGGTTGCCGATACCCTGATCGACAATACTTTGCGTAAGAAACGGAAACAGCAGTTGCAACATGCTGCCCAGCAACAACCCCAGAAAAAGCTGCACCACCATGGAGCGGAACGGCCGCAGGTAGCGAAACAGGAAACCGAACGAAGTGCGGTCCGACTTCTCGCCCAGTGCCGTGTAAAACTCGGGCGTAGGCTCCAACAGCAGGGCAATGCCTTTGGCAACCCCATTTTCGACGGTTGATGCCCAGCACTTTATAAACTCGTCTTTGGGAAACTTTACAAGCCCGGCAGCAGGATCGGCCACATGAACCATTTCGTTGCCCTTTTTGCCGGCAATTTTATAGACTACCACAAAGTGGTTCTGGTTCCAGTGGACGATGGCGGGGAGGGGGGCGTCATTCTCTAACTCTTCAAAAGTTATTTTTACGCCTTGTGTTCTGAAACCGATGCTTTCAGCAGAACGGCTAATGCCTAGCAAACTGACACCATCGCGTGTGATGTGCGAACGTTGCCGCAGAGTTTCAAGATTATAGCTTTTGCCGTAATGCTTTGCTACCATGCGCAGGCAGGTGGGACCGCAGTCCATGGCATCTTTTTGCAAATACAGAGGAAATTCCATTTCCTATCTTTGTGGGTTAGTACCCAACAAATAACCTTTCCGTATCCAACGGTTTTTTATTTTAATGGGCTTATAATCTGGTCGTTCTGTGGGTGAAATGTATTGGATTTTTCGCTTTTTACAAAATTCCTCAATAGATTCCAATCCAATGGCTTTCCGCCGAAAATTAACATTCTCTTCGTCAGCAATAGGATCTATTTTATAGGCAGTCCATGTTGCCTTACCCGTTTGTTTGTCGCGTGTACCTAAACTAGAATATTGAGTGCCAAAAATCTGAACAGGGTTTCTGTTTCCAAATCTTCTTATACCTGACAAATGCCTATCAATCATCATTGCAGCACGTTTTATGTCGGCTTCGCCTTGTTTCGCTGCTTGGATCATGAGTGGCAAATATTTTTTAATCTTCATCGAGTGCTGTATCACAAGAAAGACAGCCTCAGCTGATTGTTTACCAACCATTGTAAAGGTTGGCCAACCGTGTTGTGTAATAATCTGTTCGACACGCTCTATTCTTTTAAAAATGCCCGAATCGACAATTTCTTTTGGTCTCTCCTTAATATTTCGAGCCAAAGTCCGAAAACGCTGATCATCAATCCAAATATGCCAAAGTTCAACGGCAAGGTCGGGGCGGGTAATATTTGGATATTGTGATAGATATCTTTTGTTTAAATCGGCAATAATTTGGTTCCACAAGGGGTTGTTGTGCAATTGTTTGAAGTCGGTATCGGTCAAAATGTCTTCGCCCTTTGCGCCATGTTCAATTGCCTTTCTTATGTACAAAAAGGCGCTGTCGGTGTTTTCTAAAAGCGCCAAATAGCATGCCGCCTGATGATAATGATGATGGCTTTCGGATAACTCTAATGACTTTGCAATGTGGAAATTTGCCGCCGACCTCAAATTCTCGGGCTTTCGGAATTGGGTAGTGTCTGTTTGTGCTGTTAACAGGTTGGCGAAAAAGAACAGAATTAGGGTAGAAAATGTATTTTTCATTCGTTACAGTTTTTATTCGTTCAATAAAAGATATTCTTCGACAGAAATATACCCATCTTGACCTTGCCATTTGGCTAAATAGGGATTGTAATTGCATTTTTGGGGACGTGAGAAATCATTGCTACTATTAGCAATGAATACACGGCAGTCGAGGCACATATACCTGAATTCACAGATTTTGCATGTCTCAATATCATCCTTTTTTATTGAAGTTGATTTTTTGTATTCATCGCTCAAGGCAACTGCATACAAAGTAACATTAGCAATGTTGCCAAAAACTGTACGCCCAAACGGACAATTTTTTATGTCCCCATTTTTATCAATGAATATTTTTTTATGCAAACATGAATTATTCTGCATGCTTTCAAACACCATGCGCTTTGATACACGAAACATTTGTGGATGAACATTGCCACAGTGTAAATTCTCACCAATCCGTTTGTCTAAGAAAACGGCCACATACGAGTCATTGACACCGTACTTTATTTCAGAATACTCTGGGGAATTCAGGAAAAAGCACCGTGTAAGTTTGACTGTGTATTGTAAAACTTCATTCCAGCGAGCTTTAAACTCATCGCTGTATTGTAAATAACATTGTAGATTTGTAATTCGCAATTTGTTTACATATTCTAAAACTTCAATAAAGAACTCAAAACTACATGTTTGTGTAAATTTCAATTGAATGAGCAAACAATTTGCTTCGCTTAATTGATCTAAAACATTAAAGGGTATCTCAGCCCCAATTTCAACGAAGGCGTTGGAATAGAACTCCGGAGCTTTGTAGTTTATTGACAAGGGTCTAAATAGAATGTTTTCAGAAAAACAGATATAATTATTATCATGCAAAAAGGAAAAATACTCATCAATAGTTCCCGCTTCTTCAACATCGAATAAGGATTTAATATGTTCTATTGTTTTTCCGTTATGATCCCTTAAAATTTCACATAACGAATTTGGAATGAATTTGTACGTGTTTGTGTGCAAATCTATTAATACACTCCGGCAGTGACCAAGCACAGGAATACACGTAGGAAACAGATGGAAAGGAATATTTTGACTTAGCATAAAGTGTCGGGATGTTTTTGAAGATCTTTAACTGTGGCATAGGCTGATTCATAATGTTCAGAATAAAACCCCAGATTGACATGCGTTGTTTTTATCGGAAACAACAATTTCATACAAAGAGCATCTGCGTGTGTTACGATTGTTGATTTATGTGTAAACAGTGCATTAAACTTCTGCCTTGTGTTTTTATGATGCTCCGCCATAAGCTTCTCGGCAACCCTTTGCTCTAAATTGTAATTACACGGCTTCGAAACCATTCCAAATTGTCCTAATGGATTAAACTCCAGAAAGTAAATATTACCATTGGGATGAACAATTAAATCAAACGATCCACAATTGGTTTTCAGACAATTTGCAAAAGCGACAAGCTGTGTTTTGATATTTTCAGGCATTTCAATAGGCTCATTCCGGTTTGGGTTTTCAGTGTCGTAATGCCTAAAATCGATTTTTGTTTTATCATTCGTTTGTGAGAAAATTGCCATGGAATAAAACTCCCCGTCAAGGTAAAAAGATCGTATCTCAAATTCCTTCTCAATATATTCCTGAATATAACTGGGAAAGAAGTGTTCTGGGCAATCATTCAATACATTGGGTGATATTTTGGTTGTATAAGAAAAGTGAAGTTTACCATTAATTGATTTGGAGATTTGGGAACCCATTGATTTTGTTATGATTTCAGCACATTCAGCGGCAATTGAATACAATTCCTCTTTTCTTGACACTATCCACGATTTTGGCATTTTTAGGCCAACCTGTTTAGCGTAATATTCTTGTAGTGGTTTGTTGTTGTTTTGATAATCATACGGATTGTTTAACCAATAACTTGTGTTCTTGGTTGCGTGATACATAAATTCAATCAGTTTGAAACTCTCCTTTGCCGTAGCATCCTTGAAATCGGCACTTTGGTTCTCGTTGCTCCATTTTCGAAACCAAAAGGTTAGTGCGTAATTGTTTTGTATCCATTTTACAATTTCGCTTGCTTTATTTGCAATACTCTGTGGTGTAACAATACAAAAATCCGTCTTGTGAAAATACAACCAATCCACAACTTCGTGGGATGTTGTGTCGTGTTCAATGGTGAAGATTATTATCATTGTATTATTTCCAACTTTACATAAATCATTGGGTTGTCAATATAATTCGCAAGACCTCTTGCATTCTTACTTGGCTTAATAAATCTTTCCCATTTCCCATTATTAAAATGCCATGTGAGATAGTGATTTTGTTTTTCATGGGCATAACCAACACGAACAAAGTGTGCCCTATTTGCATTCATTCCTTTTCTTACATCAGCTGACCAAAGATTTTGATGCGGAGAGCCCTCAAAAATCACAAACACTCCATTTTTTGGCATAACAATGTTGTGCTTTTCCAAATCTATTTTGAAATGACTTCCAACTACTTGGGTTTGACACAGAAGTGGACCCATTAATTTTAACGCATCATTGGGCTGTTTGTCAACGGTTTCACCCGCATAAATTGAAACCAAAAATTGGGTTTCGGGCACATAATTTTCTTTGATGTAAATATACAGCCCTTCAATCTTATAATTAAATTCTGGCTTTTCGTTCGTTATATATTGTGCAAATATTCCATCAATAGGATATCCAGGATACCACTGACTTGGTTTTTTACTTGTAATACCCATTTTTACGTAACGCTTGCGCCTCTTTATTTCAGTTACAGAAAATTCGGGTAATGAAATGTTTATGCCCCTCATTTGAACAAGGATTGTGTCTTGTGTAGTAAAAGAAAGGTTTATTACTTTTGGTTCAAAGGCTACATGGGTCAATTTTGCGTATACAACCTCTCGCTTAATGTTTACAACCCCATCAGCCGTTGATACACCTATAACAACTCCCTTTTCTACAACGTGTACGCCTTCTATGGGCATCAAAGAAACTTCATCTATTATTCTTAGATTTATTCCTTGTCCATAATTTTTTAGTAGTAATAAAGTCATTAAGATTGTTAAAACGAATCTCATTTAGAATTATAGTTTTGAATGAATTAATAACATGATATAAATATTTTTTTTATTATCCTATTTGTTGTTTGAGAGAAATGCTCTTGCTTTGGTAATCAATAAAGCACTTTCAATGTTATGTTTTCAGCGAGATATGTTGATTTTAAGGTATTTTCCTTAAAATCAACATTATCCACTGTTTTTTTTAATCACCTGTTATATCATCGGTCCCATAAAATCCCCACCATGTATGTACTTGGGTCACCGTTGAACCATTGTCCGCTGTATAAGTGTGCGTGTGCCTCCATTTCCAAGTTGGATGGCCACCTTTAATGCTTACAAGTTCTTCGTTGCTAATCAGCTCATTACTAAAACGTTCCAATTTTTTTTCTTTAGTCTTCATAGTTAAATCTTATATAAATTAGAAATTACATGAGTGGCGAAATTAATCATAACTTTCCCTGATTTTTCCTGTTGGACCAAAGATATTGTGATACTCGAAATAATGTATTGTCATTTCACTACCGTCATTGGGATCTGCACATACGGTCGAATGCCTCCAATGCCAACCAAGACCTCCTAAAATATTACCCATTTCTTCATTTTCAAGTAAATGGAACTTACTGTTTTGCAATTTTTCCATAACAAAAATTATTTGATTAAATTACCTACCCCCGTTTTCAGGCCGGGAGTTTTGCCTTTGCTTTGCCACAACTGGCCATTTTTGTGGTTTAACAACGCAAAGCTGCAAAAAAAAAAACGGTAACTTCCAAATTTTTTATCAAAAAAATGCAAAAAAAATGACAAAGGGGGTATTGGTTATGGGGCTTTGTCATTGGTGGTTGCAAAGATATATTAATTTTTAATATTTCAAGGGAACATGGATAACAAAATGGAACACGGATGAGACGGATGCAACGGATGGGCACGGATTTTTGGGGAGGGGAACACGGATGAGACGGATGAGACGGAATTTTTATGGATTTATCTGTGGGGTTTCGTTTAATCTGGGTGTTCTGTGTTCAGTTTTTCGGAAAGCAATGACACAAAAAAAGTTCAAAATTTGAAAGTCTGATATAAATTTACGATTTTTGTAATAAATAACCATGAACATGAAACTCGAGAAATATGAGTTAAAATCAGGGGAACAACTTGAAGTTTTTGAGTTTGTAAGTATTGGAGCTAAAGGAAGAATTCCCAAAATTGTTCAATATACTGCAACTAACTACAAAGATTTATATAACCTTGGTTTCGGCGACAAAAACATCGAAACCGGTGAATTAGATGACATTGTTATTTCAAATAATGGAGACAGTGAAAAAGTTTTAGCTACCGTTATTGCAACGTTGTATGCCTTTATTGATAAGCACCAGGATGCCATGGTTTATGCAACCGGAAGTACAAAATCAAGAACCAGATTATACAGAATGGGAATTACAAAATATCTCGATGAAATTAAGGAAGACTTCGAAATTTATGGGGAGCTTGAAAATGGCTGGGAAGAATTTCGGAAAGATGTTGAATACGAAGCATTTCTTGTAAAACTAAAAAACAATTAACCTATGGGACTAAGAGACATTAACACAAAAAAGAAACCCGTTGTGCTGGTTGACAAGTCGCTCGACTTTTTTAACGATAAGATCCTTTTTCCAAAGAAGTTAGAAAAAGCAAATGAGATGTTAAAAAAGGTAGGTCTTCCAAAACTTGATAAAAAAGCTCTTTAGTAGATAAACGGCAGGTTGCGGTTGCCGATACCCTGATCGACAATGCTTTGCGTAAGAAACGGGAATAGCGGTTGCTCTCCGTGTTGTTTCGGTGTTAGAACCCTTTCTTTGCGGCACTTTGCGCTTTCATGGCGTCCTTTGCGGTTAAGTCTTTCCTTTTTTACCGCAGAGAACCGCAGAGGGGTTTCGCAGAGGTACGCAGAGGAAAATAAGAGAACACGGATGAGACGGATGCAACAGATGAACACTGGTTTTTTTTGGAGGGGAAGACGGATGACACAGATGAAACGGAGTAACACTGAGTTTTTTCTCTGTAGCTCTCCGTGTTGCCTCGGTGTTTCTCTGTGTAAGATACCTTTCTTTGCGGCACTTGCGTTTTCTTGGCGTCCTTTGCGGTTACATTCTTTCCTTTTTTACCGCAGAGAACCACAGAGGGTTTTCGCAGAGGTGCGCGGAGGGATTTAAGGGAACGTGGATGACACGGATCTGACCGATGGTCACGGATTTTTTTGCTTTTATCTGTGGGATTCCGTTTAATCCGTGTGTTCGGTGTTTATTTTGTTCAATATCTATTAAAGCATAGCAGTTTTGTTGTTAAGGGCAAACAAATCGCGGATAGCTTTAATGGTAAGTATTTTAGATTTTTTTTGTTCATCGAGTTTCATATCTGCGTTTTTTCCAAGCAACGATTCGAAAGGAATGCCCAAATAACGATTCAGTAAAACAATCGTTTTCATATTCAAAGGTCTCTTGCCTGACAGAACTTCTGATATGCGCGTTTTTCCGCCAAACAAAGGGGCAATGTCAGTCTGTTTTATATTCATTTGCTCCATCCGGAATTTAATGGCCGATAGGGGATCGGGGGCTTCAACCGGAAAACGTTCCTGTTCATACTTTTCAACCAAAAGGGACAAAAGTTCCAACTCCTCGCCCTCTTCCGAAGCCGGATCAATGGGCTCGGTTGATGAATGCATTAGTTCATAAATCCGTTCACAGGCCTGATTGTATTCTTGATCAGTTTTTAGTATTTTAGTTCTCATAAGTAATTGTTTTTGCGTCAATTTTATCGTACTCGGCATGGGTTCCAAACCAAACAATAAAAACAATTTTTAGCTTAAATTCAATATCTACAATCAACCGATATTCGTTTCCTTTGATGTTGAAAACAACTCGTTTCGAGGTGATTACGCTTGCATTTCTATATTTTGCCTTAAGTTCAGCCGAATCAACCCACTGAGAATGCCTTACTTCATAAATCCATGATTGCAGCGACTCCCTTGCCGCCTTGTATTTGTGATTTTGGCATTTCTGAACCAGTGTTTGTTCTTTTATTATTCTCATACCGTACAAAGATAAAGAAAGTTACATAAATTGGTAACATTTTCTTGAAAAGTTATTATTTTTAAAGGGAACGCGGATGACTCGGATCTGACCGATGGGCACGGAGTTTTTTCTCTGTGTAAGAGACCTTTCTTTGCGGCTCTTTGCGTCCTTTGCGGTTAAATTTTTTCCATTTTTACCGCAGAGGGTTTTCGCAGAGGTGCGCAGAGAAATTTAAGGGAATGCGGATGAGACGGATGCAACGGATGGGCACAGATTTTTTTGCTTTTATCTGTGGTGTTCTGTTTAATCTGTGTGTTCTGTGTTCATTTTTTTGGAACACGGATCTAATTGAAATAGAACCCGGAAAAACCTGATTACTCCACCTCTGTCGTAACGGAAATCTCCTCCTGCCGGATAAAATCGTAGGCCGTTAGGCTCCGCAGAGTGAAATAATTCAGCCAGTAATCGCGAATGGCACTAACATAGCTTCTACGGGCACCATCGCGTTCATTTCCAGCAATATTCAGGTCGGTAATACCTACTTTTCCAACCATAAAACGCTGTTTAGCAATCTCGTAGCGCAATTGACTGATGGTGTCGGCTTTCATGGCCGTTACAATCTGTTCTTTTTGCATGTTGAATCGCAGTGCCTGCAAGTAAATCTGTTGCTCAAAATCGAGTTGTTCCTGGTCGGCCATCAACGCAGTAAGGTCGCGGTTCGATAGCGCCATCTTATATCGCCCTTTGCCTCTGCCCCAATCGACCAAGGGAATGGAAAGGCCAACGCTTAGCATTTGCTGGTCGTCAAGATCTGTTGTCAGGTTTTTCAACTCGGCATCGAATTTTGACAAACCAAAGGATACGTATAAATCAGCGTTCAAAAGCCTTTCGCTGCGGGCTTGCGCCACTTCTCTGTCAGCCTCTATTTTGTTGCGCTGAATGGCTAACATTTTGGGATTGTTTTTCAATGCCAGCTCCAAAGCCTTGTCGGTACTGATAGTGACATTGGGCACACTATCGGGGACAATGATTTTTAATATCGTTGTGTTCGGAAAGCCAAGGAACGACCGCAAGCGAAAATGGTAGTCTTCCAAATCGTTCAAACTTTGGTTGTACGAGTTTTTCGAGTTCAGGTAGGTTAGCTCCATTTGCAGCAGTTCGTCGCGGGCAATGGTTCCAATGTTGTAGCGTCCTTGGGCAATTTTGTACAGCGTGTCGTTGTTTTGGAAGTTGATGCGCGATATTTCGGTATTGATTTGTGCCAGCATCAAGTCGAAAAATTGCTGTACAGCGCGTTGCGAAATATCTTCCAGTTTGGCCTGATAATTTTTTCGTGCCTCTTCGTAGCGCAGGGGTTCAATTTTCCGCTCCCATTTGCAGGAATTGAAGGTGAACAAGGGTTGGCGGTACGATATGCTTATGGGGTTGGCCATAAACGAAGTGGTTGTTGCGCTATCAGAAAAATAGTCTGTTCGTTGCAACAAAGAGCCTAAAACAAATTCGCCACCGGTAAAGGGAACCTTCTGAGCCAGATTAAGTTGCAGGTTCGAATTGTTTCCCCGTCGTTCAATGAACGTATCCGACCCATCGGGCAAAGTGTAAACCGACAACGAGCGGTTAATTCCCAAAGGCGTAGATGTCAACGACAGCGATGGCAAATACCCCGCCTTAAACGACCGATATTGCCAGTACGATGATTTCAACGAATGCCTTGCCATGGCACTTTGTGGCGAACTGTTGCGGGCAATGTCAATCAACTGCTCGAAGGTAAGGAGCATAGTGTCTTTTTGGGCAAATGCATTGCCGCAAACCGCAAAAACGAGCAGAAACAGAATTGTGTATGAGGTTTTCTCCATGGGGAACGAGATTATTGGGTGCAAAGTAAATAAAATTCGGCTTATTTATTCTTTAACTGCAAATTGGGTTTGTTTTTTTGGTTGATTTTAGTGTTTCGTTTTAAAAATATGACGGGAAAGATAAGCAGCAAACCAAACAACGAAAATATAAGTCCGCTGATTGATCCCACGGCAAAGGCATACCAAAAGGGTTCGTGTTTTCCAATCACAACAAACGGAATAAGCCCTAAAATAGTAGAGAGCACGGTTAACAAAATGGGTATTATTTTACGATTATAGGCTTTTATGTACGATTTTAAACCTCGATTCAGTTTTTCCGAAACTATGTTATTGTACTCATTCACAACATACAAAGCCGAGTTAATGGTAATTCCAGCCAGCAAAACAAACGAGGCGTATCCTCCGTGATCGAAATTAATCATAAACAGGTAAAATGTGAGAAATGCCCCCGAGAAAGCGATAGGTATGAGCGAAAGAACAGTAAATGGCTGCCGCAATGATTCAAACAAAATAGAAAGGATAAAAAACACTACCAAAACAACGACAAAAATCAGTTGATTGTTACCAGACTCCTCTTTATTGTATCCGAAGCTTGGGACGGCAGCCCTGTAACCCAAAGGCAACCACGTGTTTAATTCTGACACCTTATCAAGCGTAAATTGATGTTCCAACCGGGTTGTTCCCAAAAAATTGTACCCCAACACTATTTGGTAACTCTGGTTTCGTTTGTAAATGTCGTGCTCGGTGGGTTCTTTTATAACAGTAGTGAAACCCTTGATTTTAAACACATTCCCGTCCATTGTCATCGGTGTATTCATAACTGCCCAGGAATCAAATCCCGCCTTTCCCTGTTCAAGGTTTACAGTAATTGACTGATTATCAAAAAAAATATTGGTTAGCGGAATGGTACTAAATGCCGCACCCGACAGCGAGCTATATACCGCTAAGGGACTAATATTTAAACCAGCCAACGTGGCGGCATCAATGCTTGCTACCACTTTTTCGCGAGGGGGTTCAACCACAAATCCGGCTTGCCCTTTAATAGTCAAATCTTTTACACGTTTTGTGGCTTCTAAGTCGTCGTACACTTTTTTGGCAATGGCATAGAGTTGGTCATAATCGTAGCCAAACAAGTAGATGTGCGAAGTGTTAAAACCTTGATTTACCGAATTATTAAAACCTATACCCACGCCACTGACCGACCAATCCATGCCGCCAATGTTGTTAACAAAGGCACTGACCTCGCCTTTTAAAACGTGGGGAAAACTGCCTCGTTCGTATTCAGGTTTGAAATAAACGGAAATATTTCCTGATTTATAATTGGTTATATCGGTTGTAAACAGTTCTATTTGGGCGTATTTACCGAGAAACATCTCTACACGTCGCATCATTTCGTCGAGTTGTTCCACGGAATGACCCTCGGGCATTCGGGCATTGATGTTCAAAATAGTTCGGCCAGGCTCGGCATCCCGCGATTCGCCCCAAACATAGCGGCTAAAAACACGTAGTGTTCCTCCCAGGACAACGTCAGTAACAGGTTTTATCTGATACTGATAGAATTTTGTCCCCAGCGTGGCATTATAAATTTTGGAAAAACGGGTGTCGGACTCCAATTTTTCGGGTAAATCATAAACTGGAAAGCCAAAAAAGAGGATTATGCAAAGCACCGGAATCCATTTGTATTTTAACTGAAAATGAATGATTTGCGAATATATTTTGTTGAATTTCAGCACCCTTCTTTTTCGTCGAAAAATTAAACGCGATTCTATTTTTTTAAGACGAATTTTTTCCAACAGCGCCGGAACCAAAAATAGCGACACTAAAAGAGAAATGGCCAAATTAATAATAACTACCACGCTGAAATCGACCACATTGGCTTGGTTTTCAGGTCGCAGAAACAAAATTACCGACAAGGCCCCAACGGTAGTCAATGTTGCTGCCAAAACCGACATAAAGGAACGTAAATTCTTTTGATGCCTTATGTGGTCAATCATAACAATAGAATTGTCCATAATTATTCCCACAGAAATGGCAATTCCAGCCAAGGAGTATATATGAATTTCGATTTTAAACAGATAATATACAGCCACAGCCATGGCCAAATTAATCGCTAAACTGATTACAATAACCGCAAGATAGCGAACGCTCAGGGAAACAAGGAATACGAAAATAAACAACACCAGCATAGCCAACAAGGTGCGTTGGGTCACTTTTTCGAGTTCGCTTTTTACAAAAACGGTTGAATCGTAGGTATTTTCCAAACTCAGATTTCCCACAAAAGAAAGCTCGATTTCAGCAATTTGTTGTTTAATTTTATTTGCAAGATTCAAGGTGTTG
Organism: Salinivirgaceae bacterium; assembly: GCA_037441445.1. Classification (GTDB taxonomy): domain Bacteria; phylum Bacteroidota; class Bacteroidia; order Bacteroidales; family Salinivirgaceae; genus JAAYQU01. Next base: position 10,099 of record JBBISE010000018.1, on the reverse strand, counting down.
ATATTGGCCACCGGATAAATAGTAAACCCCACGGTGTTGAGGCCATTAATGCGATAAAACGATGTGGGCTTAGCCGTGCGATATTCTGCCTTAGCAACATCGGTAAGATAAACCAATCGGTTGGCCACATTTTTCACTGGAATTCTACTCCAATCAACATCCAAAGCAATGAGATTGTTAACCCGAACGCCCACCAAAGCGGTCGATTCCTCTATGTCAGCAAAAGTGGCCACGCCCAAATTAAGTTGTGCAAAATAAGAGTGCACGGCTGAATTGACATCGTTGGCCGTGATTCCAAGGTTTTGTTGCTTTTGATTATCGAGAACGATAAAAAATTCGTTGGGTTCGAGCCCATAAAAGTCAATTTTGCTCACGCCATGAATATGGGAAAGCTGAGGTTTCAGAACATTTTCGGCATAGTGAAAAAGTTGCTGCGGGGTTAAATTTCCATACAACGAATAGGACAACAGGGCTTGTCCCTGTTCGCTTTGGTGGCGCACCTCGACTTGCGGATAGGAAACGCCCTCGGGGAATTTTGGAAAGGCGCGACGAACAAGGGTCGAGATGTAGAAACGGGAGAGATCGAGATTGGCCGACTTTTCGAATTCAATGGTTATCAACCCTTTACCCAGCGCGCTAAAGGAGCGAATTTCGCGCACATTCGACAGTCCCGAAAAAAGTCCTTCCAACTCGGCAGTAACGCGGTTCTCGACAATGCGTGCCGAAACATTATGCCAATAATAAGAGACATATACCGTAGGCATTTTTTTCGATGGCAAAAGCCGGATATCGAGCCGCGAAAGCAAGGCAAGACCTACCAGCGCAAGGAGCACAAAAACAGCAATTACCGAGAAAGACGAAAGTCCACCCGGCACAAGTTTTAGTTTTGTTTTTTGCGTTTCCATGCTTTTAATTCCAAATAAACATTACCCGGCTTAAAACCCGATACGCCGGAAGTGTTCCCCAATCTTTGCTGTCGAGCGAGTTGGTACGATTGTCGCCCAGTACAAAAAGGTGATTATGAACAAATTGGTACTCTTTTATCAAAACAGAATCCGATTTTCCTTCGACATACTTATTTTCAACATGACCCCCATCGTTTCCAATCCTTGTTTTAAAAAGAGGCAGGACAGAATCGCTCAACACAACTCTATGGCCTTTCTTGGGAATATACAGTGCAGGAAAATCGTGTGCTGTAGCGGACACATTCGGAAACAATTGATTAAGGAAAGCGTGTTTTTCGCTCGAGGTATCCAAAATCATAGTACGATTGAGCTTATTTTGCCGATAGATTTCCGACTCAAATTTGCGTGACAAAAACAGAATAGAGTCAACAACGCTAAGGTTTTCCAGTTCCATACGCCCATGCACAGTCAAAAAAGCCTTGAACCGGAAACTATCTTGTTGGGTTACATAAATAGACTTACTTTTTGCCACACGTAAAAACTCGTCACTTTTATTACACACAATCAAATAAGGATATACTGCCGGGCTTTTTTCCTGTGGTTTTCCGTTAACAAATTCAACACCCTTGGTAACTGAAACAGAATCGCCAGCAAGCGCCACACCGCGTTTTACGTGTGGAATTGTACTTTCCGGCGGCAAAAACACAACAATATCGCCACGTTGAATTCCACGAAAACCAGTACGGAATTGAGAACTGTCAGGAAAGGCTTTAGAATCGGACCGACCGGCGAAAACATGTAACCACGGAATTTGAGCCAGCATTGTGGGTTTGTAAAAGCCATAGCTCCACTTTTCGGTAAAAATAACGGCCCCGCTTTTAATGGTCGGCGACATTGAAGGTGTAGGAACCGTGTATATTTCAACCAAAAACAGTCTTACCCATTTAGCCAGAAAAAACAGGGCAACAGGAAGCAAAAACAGCCGCAACGTTGACATTATTACACCTTTCTTCTGTTTTGTCCAATAGGAAATATAGCCCAAGAGGAAAAAGAGCAACAAAAACGCCGCAGTCCACCCCCATTGCGACCACCAGAGCATGAGCAAGGAGAGAAATAGAAACAAAAGGATTTTTATGCTAATTTTTCTTAAATACTGCATTCTGTTTTTGAAAAAAACGGGTTATTTTTTCTCCCAAACGCACCAATCCAAAATAGAGCAAAGGAATAAACCAAATACTGACCAACGTTCCAACCATCATACCACCTATAACTGCCACAGCCAGAGGTTTTTGAATATCGGAACCCATGCCCGAAATAAACAGAAAGGGCACCATGGCAAAAATGGTGGTCAACGAAGTCATGAGAATGGGTTTTAGACGCCGTTTGCCACCAATAAAAATGGCTTTTGTCAGCAGTATTCCCTGATTTCGTAATCGGTTAATGGTATCTATTTTTAAAATAGAGTCATTGATAACAATGCCCACCATGACAATCAAGCCAATCAACGACATGATATTTATGGAGAGTCCAAAGAGCTTTAAAAACAGCAATGCTGCCAAAATATCGATGGGAGCCTCAACGAGAATAATAAAGGGCAGACTAAGCGATTCGAACTGCGCTGCCAAAATAAAATAGAGCAACAACAGGGCAATGGCCAAAATAAGAGTCATTTCCCACACCATTTTTTGATTTGTAAACCATGCTCCCGCCCACTCTACTTCAAAGTCACCGCTCTGTTTGACGTTTTGGGTTATCCTGTTCATGAACAACATTGGATTATCGACGCTGGCAAACTCGAGCGGAAGGTACTCGCCCGTTTTTCCGGCCGCAATGGTTTTAAAATCTTCGATTTTTCGAACGTCCAGCAATTCGCGCAACGGAATGTCAACGCCACGTTGATTTTGTACTGTAGCATTTTGCAATAACACATTTATTGCACTTTTCCCCGTGCCAAGCATAACGGGAACAAGCCCTTTGCCGGTTTTTATTTCGGTTAGTTTGTATTGACCAAACAAACTTTGAATGGTTTTAATTACCTTTTCAAAACTGATGTTGTAAACCAGCAGTTTATGAGTGTTTATAGCGAGTTCGACATACTCCTCGGCGCTGATTTTCGACACCAATCGGTGCGGCTCTTGGGCATATATCTGTCGGTAAATAAAATTCATTTGCGAAAAATCGAGGTTCGATTCCGATGAAACGGGCTTAATGCGCGCCTCCAATTCAGGCTCCTTGCCTCCAAACACAAACTCGAACATGTTCTCGGCCGGCAGAAACTCGAAAAGGGCATCGGGGAAATAGGTTTTTATGAATGAAACAAGTTTTTCGGTAGCCAATTCCAACTCCGATGAGGAATTTGTTTTTACATAAATTTTCGCCTCGCGCTGACTAACCGCTGCCTGACGATCCATAACATATTGTTGCGTTCCGGCATAAACAGTTGTCTGTGCGGTGTGGGCCGATATTTGCGCGAGCAAATCAAGACATCGGGCGCGGTTTTCGTGCACATTTATTTTTTCGTTCCAGTCGATATACATAAAAAACTCATCCTGTTCAATTTCAGGGAATTTCTCTTTGGAAAGGGTGTAGTAAACCACAATCCCGGAAACAGCAATGAGCAAAATGGCACTAAAAACCGTCCATGGTCGTCGGAAAATGCCAATCAATACTTTTTCGTACAGATAAATGTATAATTGAAATTTTTCGTGACTTTTTTTCGTCGTGCCACGATTGTTCAACACCAGAAAATAGACGGGAATAAGCGTAATGGAAACAGCAAAGGACGACAACAATCCAATGGTAACCGCCATGGCTTGGTCAAACAGCAACGCCCCAACCATGCCACTGATAAAAATCAACGGGACAAAAACGGAACAGGTTGTGAGTGCGGAACTTAGCAATGGGGTAACAACCTCGTTGGTGGCTTGCACGCAAGCATCTTCGGGGCTGTGTCCCCGCTGAATATGTTGGGTAATGTTGTCAATAACAATAATGGAATTGTCAATCATCATTCCAATGCCCAAAATCAAACCCGAAAGCGATATAATGTTAATTGACAACCTGAACCAATAAAAGAACAACAGGCTTATTACCAGCGAAACCGGCACACTCAGGCCAATAAGCAGCGGAGATCGCCATTCGCGAAGAAAGAGCAGCATGATTAAAAAGGACAAAATGGCACCTACAATTAAGGTGCTGCCCAAATTGTCGATGGTATATTCCAGTAACTTTGTCTGATCGCGGGTAATTTCAAATTCAATGGCCGGATAATCGTTCCGAAAATGATGTACCAACCTGCCAATTTCGGATTGCATGCTTTCCATGCGGGCATCCGACTTTTTGATTATGGCAAGACTAATGGCATCTTTCTGTCCCGACACAACCAGGCCGGTGCGCTCAACCAACTCGGTTTGAATGGCAGCCACATCTTTAAGCCTGACGCTTTTTTCGCCACCTTTCACGTAAACCGACCCAATGCGTGAAATGTCAGCCAAAAGGTTTTCGAACTGTAAACTGTACTGGTAAACACCCTCGTGCACCAAAATATTTCCAATGGTGGCATTGTTTTCGAGCAGCGCATTTTCAATCTGTTCGGCCGTGATATTCGACGAGCGCATCTTCTCGGGATCGGGAATAACGGAAATGCGCGAATCAACGGTTCCGCTGATGTCAACCATGGCAACATCGGGAAGTTGTTCCAAGCGGTTTTTAATCACACCCGACACAAATTTGCTTAATTCCAGAAAAGTGGCTTCGTTAACATTTTCGTTATTTGCACAGCTGCCCAGATACTCGGGTTTTGCCGTTACATTTATGTAAAGCACCGGTATGTCGGTTGCACCAGCCTTGACCACTGTCGGACGTTCAATATCTTTGGGCAGATAGCCCATGGCGCGGTCAACCTTTTCGTTTACAGCAACAAAGACCAGATTAACATCGGCGCCAAATTCAAGGGTCAGATTTATGGAAGCCTGTCCGTTTTGGGTAGCGCTTTTCACATCGGTAACATTGGGAACCTGAATAAGTTGCTGCCGCAGCAGTTGTACCACGCTGTTTTCCAACTGGCGGGCATCCATGTTGGGAGCAGCAACCTGCACGGCCATTACAGGAACGTCGATGTCGGGCATCAATGAAACAGGCATAAGTCTGTAGCCCACCAATCCGAGGATAAAAAGCCCCAGATAGGTCATAGAAACCGCTATGGGACGGCGAATGAGAAAGCGTACCATAGATTATTTGCGTGGTTTTATGGCCACCACCGATTCGTGCGCCAAATTCAATCCTCCCTGCACAATAACAATATCGTTGGGATTTAATCCCTCGGCAATAGCGTAGTGCGTACTGTTTTCGTGGTCGGTTTTAACATAATTCCAAATGGCCACCGAATCGTTTTTCAATGTAAACACCACCTGACGGTTTTGTCGTTGCAAAACAGCCGATTTGGGAACCGAAATGCGGTTGGGAATGTTTGTCAGCAAGGTTAAGCGCACATTCATGCCATCAATTAATCCATGTTTTCCATTTTGAATCCGACCCCACACCGTAACCAACCCGTTGATGTCAACCGTGGGGTTTATTTTTTCAATCGACCCTTCGATGATTTCACCGCTAAGGGTGGTTACAAAAATGGGTTTTCCAGTTTTCGCATCGCCTATTTCCGATTCGAGCAACGAAAAGCGGACATAAAAATCGTGGTTGTTAATGAGCGTACAAAAAGGTTCGCCTGTGCCAGCAAATTCGTGCACTTTTTGTGTCAGGTTGGCCACCACACCATCGAAAGGCGCATATAGTTTAGCTCCGGCAAGCGCTTCGGAGGCCTCTTTGTGCGCAATAAGGGCATCGGCGTAACCCGATTTTATTTTGGCAATGTTCAGAAAGGTTGCCGGCACCGAAGCCGTATCGTCGGGGTTATAGCCTTGACCAATAAGTACATCCTTAAAGTTGAGCAAGGTTTTTTCGAGGTTCAAGCTGCTTTTCTGCAAAGCTAATACCATTGAACTGTTGTCGAGGGTTGCTAAAAGTTCACCTTTACGCACGAAATCACCTGTTTTTACTAATATCTCCGCAATCTGCCCAGTCGTCCGGAACCGCACAGATGCCTTGTCAAAGGCTTCGAGTTTTCCGTTGCTCAACACCTCTTTGCTGAAGTTGGTAGGGCGAGCCCGCAGTGTATCCACCAACGGCTTCTCCAATGCAGAGGAGAGTTTAGGGGTGTTGTCTTTTTTTGAATTGTTGGTGCAACTTTGTAGAACTGACAAAAGCGCTACACAGGAAATTAGAGGAAGATAATTTTTCATAGAGCTATTATGGCAAAGAATCAATTAGTTGGCGAAACTCGCTTAATTTTTCAGGGTCTTTTAAAATATTGCCTTTGGCTAAGATCCGGTTCTCTTTGTCTAGTAAGTAAGTTCCAAGCATTTCCGTGGTTTTGTCTTTGCCATTCAAGCGGGCAGTCCATCCGGTGTTGTCAAAAACAACCTTTCCGGGTAAGCCGTGCTGGGGGTAATAAATTTTCAAATAGAGTTTCGGATTTTCGGTTATGGCAATAAAAACCACTTGGGCATTCCCCAAATGCCCTGCGGCAACCAAGGTATCCCAAATGGGATATTCGGTGGTGCAGACGTGGCATTCGCCCCAGCTGATGTTTACTATTTTGGTTTTTCTATCCTCAAAAACCGTTTTTGATGAAACCGTGATTTCGTTGTTATGTTCTAAATGCAAAACAGAATCTGGAGCATTGAAAAAAATGCTCTCTCTGTGTTTTAGATCGGATTTGCAGTTGGTTAAAATTAGTATTGCAAAAAGGCATAAGAATCCAATAGGCCGGAGACGAAAACTACATTTCTTAACAAAAAACAAAAATTCTATTTGAAACATCGATATTCTTTTAAAACGTTCTAAAATGAATCAAAATATCAATAATTAACTATTGCTACGCTATAATCCATTTTTATAGACAAATATTTTTTGTCTATCCTCTGGCGAAATAATGTATATTGTGCCATCCTCTGCAACATCAAAAGACGATATCAAACGTTCGAAAACAATGTTTTTCAAAGGATTAAGCTCTTTATCAAAGACTAAAATATGTTTACTATAGTTATTATCGTTATTACTACTCTTTTTATTTCCTCTATAGGAAATGTACAAAAGACCATTTTTAAATCGAACCGTTGAGAAACTAAGCCACTGATTCACTGCAAAATTTTCGTCAGTATAGTCACTATTTAGTGTAGAGAACCTTCCGTTTGGCAGAACAAATTTTTCAACTTCGCCCGTTTCAATAGAAGTTTTGGTTATAATATCCTGGCTCCAAAAGGCAGAATAAAGTACATTTCTTTCATAATCTAAAGCAGCACTTCGAGTATAAAAAACCAATCGAACAAATTCGTTTTCAATTTGTATATCTTCAACTCCTTTTGCAATAGTAATTTTATTTGTACCATCGCAATTATATTGCAATACATGCGAACGATCAATGTCAGTGTGCGGCAACAAATACGTAGTATCGCTATTAAAAACAAACCCTCCACATGTTATATCTGCGGGCTGAAAACATCCGGAAATAAGCTCCCCTTTTTCAGGCAGCGTTGAATCAATTTTAAAACCAAGGAAACTGCCGGGTGGTTGAGAACGTACCCAAACAGTTTTTGATTTGGGGTTGTAACTTAGTGTTGAAGGATTGATAAGTTCGTTTGGTCCTCGACCTCGTGGGCCATAAGTTTTCAAAAGTTCCATTGATTGCTTCTCGTAGATCTTGATTGCATTATCCGAGTCTTTTTTGTCAAGTAGGATAATGTATTCATCACATACTAAAATATCACATGCAGAAATGACATCAGTAAGTGTATATTGATCAATGTGTTCGCTTAATATTGTTTTTTCATTGAACAATATATCTAAAGGAGTTTCTCGACAGGAAATCAAGATAATTGTCGATAACAATAAATACGACAGTTTCTTATACATAGTCATTTGGTTTAAAAATTTCTTTAACAATTATACGCAGTCAAAAAATGTGTTGCATGTTGTAAACTTGCAAGATTCTATACATCAATACCATCCCTCGATAAGTCGCTTTGCCACGGCTTTTCTTGTTGGACCATGTAGAAAATGTCCCAACAAATGAACCTCTCCATTTTTGTTGAACAGAAATCCATAAACTGTTGCTGAGTCATTAATATATAAATTAGAAACCTTTAGCCAGTCAAAATCCGCAATAAACGTAAGACATCGTGGCTTGTTTTTCATTATTTCATTAATACACTCTGGCGTTGCATCCTGCAGGGCAACAATGCTATTTGTTTTTAGAAATGGATCTTGTTCAATCATGTTGTTCAAAATTTGAATATTCTGCAAATAGCCATGGTATTTCATTGGTACCACATACAAAATGTTTGTTTTTTGATAAATTTCAGAACTATCGACTACCTTTGTGGTAATTTTATTGTATTCTAACACTTTCAACTCTTTTGGGAAATCTAAAAACATTTGCCCCATAGCAATATTGACAAAAGATACCATTGTCAAATTTAGTAAAATATTGAAAAAATTTTTCCTCACAGGGTTCTCTTTGTTTAAGTTCACACAATTAAAGTCCGTTGTTATAGTGGATGTAGAACTGCGCGCAATAAATTACCCGCAGTTCCAATTTCATGGTATTAGGGTCTATCAAAATCTTCCCATGTCTGTCCATCCATTCGGCAATATTGGTCTTGGGCAGAATCACAGAACACTGGTTCCCCTTCAAATAGTCTTTCTATCCACGCACCAAGTCTAGTACTGTGTGCATTTGCTTCATTTAGATTAATTGTCATCGCTCCCGCAATCAACGCCAGTCCTAAAACGGCGGTAATAATTTTCTTTTGCATGATAATTGTGCTTTAAAAATTGATTTATTCAGGGCACAACGGCTAAGGTGTTTTCGCTTTTTTTATGCACCTGTGCTGTTGTGCTTTTTTTTGGAAAGGCCAACATACATTGGTTTTCCAACACGCTTTTTGCCAATTCAGCGAAGGGCTTCGCTACAAGTTTTTAGGGTTATGTGCACTCCCCACCGTAAAAACCGTTGTTTTTTCGGGTGTTGTAGTCTAGTTGGGTTTAGTGGCCTCCTTTTTTTTTCTGTCCATGTAATATATATATATCAATTACATAAACAATTATTCGTAATAGCGCTGCAAATATAAAACTTCTTTTTATTTCTGCCATCGTTTTCGGAAACAATTTTCAGTTACTTTTATTAACAACAGGACTTATTTTGTGGAGTACCGTTGTTATCCAATGAAGCAAAGTTTTTTTCATTTTGGGACGGTCCTTAGAATGGAAATCCGAGAAATAAAAGTGTGTCATATTGAGACAACATAGTAAACACATATTAAAGTTGGTTATGGCAACGAATCAATTATTTGGCGAAACTCACTTAATTTTTCAGGGTCTTTTAAAATATTGCCTTTGGCTAAAATCCGGTTTTCTTTGTCTAACAAATAGGTTCCAAGCATTTCCGTGGTTTTGTCTTTGTCGTTCAGCAGGGCGGTCCAACCGGAATTGTCAAAAACCACCTTTCCGGGCAAGCCATGCAGGGCGTAATAAATTTTCAAATACAATTTCGGATTTTCAGTAATGACAATAAAAACCACTTCGGCATTTCCTAAATGCCCTGCCGCAACCAAGGTATCCCAAATGAGGTATTCGGTGGTACAGATGTGGCATTCACCCCAGCTGATGTTTACTACAATTGTTTGTGCCCTCGTAAAAATGTGCTGACACGGCACATTAATATCTTCGTTGTCTGTCACAGTCAGCAGTGTATCAGAAAAATGGAATTTTGGATAATTCCCTTCTTCCCTATTCATATCACAACCAAGGTGAAAGTGTAACACAAAAAGGAACTAGATTAGAATTGCTTTTGTTATTTGTGGAAGTATTTTAAATCGAAAATTCATAAATATTGATGCTGTTCTGTTGTTGGGTGTCTATTGTGTAAAGAATCATATCGTTCGAAATATCAAAACATACGAAAGGCGTATCAACCACAAACTTCTTAATCAGGTTTAAATTGCGACTAAAAACATAAATGGTTCTGGCATAATAACTTAATTTTCTTTAGGCTTTAGTTGAATTAGGCGTTGATAACTGTACTATTGGGGCTGTCTAAAAAGACTAGACAGTCCTTTTTTTTTGTTAAAAAAAATGAA
>JBBISE010000017.1:0-37194 GCA_037441445.1 Salinivirgaceae bacterium | reverse complement strand
AAAAATCGGTTGTCGGCATGGGCGTTTCATATGTTCAAAATTTTTCCGTTTAAGGTCATATGGAACTTCATGCCGACTTTGATCATGCCCCTGTGTGTCGAAAAATCGGTTGTCGGCATGGGCGTTTCATGCAAAGATAAAAAACCCTCATAAAGGGAAAACATTTCTCTTGGTGGTAGATATAGGAAATTCAAAGCTTTCCAATCAGCATTATTGTCAATCTTTACATTCGATTTTGAATTATTTGCAAAGCTAAAGCACAATTCGGTTTTGTTGACTTTTACCTTAATTTTGGCCGATGTCCGTCCTTGTTGCCGTCTTACCAATCGCCCCAATTGTTCAGGTTTGAAAAATGCAATAAGTTGTTCGGCTATAATATTTTCAAACTTTTCTTTTGAATTTGTTGAAGATTTTAGTAAAATATCATTTGAACTTATTATAGAAGCCAGTAGCTTTAAAACATGTGTTTTTCCTGTGCCATTTTTTCCAATTATAATATTGATGTTGGGACTAAATTCAAATGTATTTTCCTCAAAACAAGTGAATCCGGATACTTTTAATTCCTTTATCATCTGATACCTTTTAACCGTAAATGGCAAATTTACATAAAAATTGAATATTGCCAATCAGGAATATATCGTTTGTTGAACCGAAGTACCAAAAATTGACACCCCAAGACGTTTTTTATCGCAAAATGCACGAATTAACCAATATTTTTTGCAAATTTGTGCATCGTACCATATCATTTTGTTTAACAAAACCTCAAAATAATCTAAAATTATGAAAATTGCAACTCACTTTAGCCGATTTGTCCTGCTTTCTTCAATCCTTATCCTTGTAGGTCAGGTTACTCAGGGGCAGATTCCATTTATGTCAAAATCTTTTGATAAAGAGATGAACAAACTGTCGAAGGAGATGGTAAAGAGCCTCTCGGAGCAAAACAAAACTAAAATTGCCATCATGGAATTCCCTGATTTGAACGGTAATATTACCGAACTGGGCAAGTTTATCCCCGAGGAGCTCACTACCCGTTTCTTTAAAACCAAAAAGTTTAATGTTGTTGAACGTCAGCTTTTAAGCCAGATTTTAAAGGAGCAAAACCTGGGTATGACCGGGTTGCTGGATGCTTCCTCGGCAGCCCAAGTGGGAAAAATGGCCGGTGTTGACGCCATTGTTACCGGAACCCTGTCCGATTTGGGAACCACCATTCGCATTAATGCCCGTTTAATTTCCACCGAATCGGCAACCGTGTTTGCTGTTGCATCGGTCGATTTACCGCGCGATGCCCACCTGTTGTCAATGTTTGGTAAAGCCATTGAATCAGAGGCGTCTCCTTCTTCGAAACAAGGTGGAACTGCATCAAAAGACAAAGCTTCTTCTGGGGCAACAACCTGGGAAGAAAAAGATTTTTCGATAACGCTGAAATCGTGCAACAAAAACCAAACCCGCATGCGCATTGAGTTAAGTTTGAAAAATACCGGAGATGACCGTGAACTGCAGATTGGTGACGTTTTTGCTTACGATGATTTGGGAAACAAATATAAAACGTCGCAGCGCGAGTTGGCCAACCAGTCAGATAACGGCGGTGGATGGTTTACCAATAAGGTGATAGCCAATGTGAACACAAAATTGGCTTTCGAGTTTAAGGAAGTTGATGGAAAGGCAAAAAACATCACATTGCTGGAAATTAAACTTTGGGAAAAAAAGGCCGGATATTTTGATGCTAAATTGAGGGATATTAAAATAAAATAATGCAAAGTCGAAAATCAATATTTTTATTTCTTGGGTTGCTTTTGCTGACGGCTGGATTGTTGGCTCAGCCCCGGTGGGTAAAGAAATACCCGGTTGATGCAAAATTTTACATTGGCGTTGGCAATGCTTCTAAAATTAAAAACAGCAACTATGTTGACGTGGCGCGCAATATTGCCCTGAACCAGATAGCATCGGGTATTGCTGTGTCAATTCAAAGTACGGTTTCGCAGGAAGTTGTTGAAAAATCGGGTATGGCCACGGAAAGTTTTCAGTCGAACATTACCGCCATTGCCAAGGCCGATTTATCTGACTATGAGTTGGTTGAGAGTTACGAATCGGCATCCGATTACTGGGTCTATTACCGGTTGTCGAAGGAAACGTTTCAATCGAATTTCGAAAAACGCAAATCGGTTGCCATTGCCGAGGCAACGAAATATTTTACGGATGCTCAAAATTCAGAAAAACAGGGAAACCTGAAAGAGACCTTGATATCGCTCTTGAAAGCCGGAAACAGCCTTTCAGGCTTTCGTGGCATGGGATTAACCCTCGAAAATTCGTCACAGCCACAGTTTTTAGATGTGGAGGTTTTTAGCAAATTGGGAAAGTTTCTTTCTGCCTTGGAAATTACACTCGAGCCGGAATCGGTCTCCGCTAAAATGTTTGATCCGGAGAGTAAATTTGTCAATATTGGGCTATCTTACAGAATTGATGGAATCAGCAAACCCCTGGGTGGAATAGCCCTACAAGCCTTTTTGCAAAAAGGGAAAGCTGATATTGTTCAAGTGCAACCAACTTCCGAAGCCGGCAAATCAACAGTCCGTTTTTCGAACCTGAAAAGCACTGGGGAAGCGGTCATTGCAGTGACCCTCGACTGTAAAACCCTGATAGGAGCAGAATGTCAGCAATTATCTCTTCCTGAGCGACGAATATCGGTAAAAGTGCCAGCTCCCAATATTTTCATTCAATCACCGGAACCAACAGCCGGAAACAAAATCCGCGAAATGTTTGCCTCGCAAGGGTGGCAAGTGGTTGATGATAAAGCTAAAGCCGATTTCTTTGCCGATATTAAAGCCAACACCACCAATGGTGCCGAAATGAGTGGCGTATTTACCACCTTCGCCGATGGATCGGTTGCTGTTTTGCGAACTAAGGGAAACGAAGAAATTTTCAGGATTAACCTGACCAAAATCGTTGGCGGAGGAAGGGATTTTGATATGGCCCGGAAAACGGCATTGAACAAAATGGCCGATGAATTTGTGCTGAAAATCAAAGAAACCTTGTTTTAGTGGCCGTTTTGGAAACCGGAGAGAAAATACGCATAGCGGTTATCGGGCCCGAATCGACCGGGAAAACCGAGTTGGCATTGTGGCTTGCCCGTTATTTGAATGGAGAATATTATCCCGAGATTGCCCGCGATTACGTTGCCGGCCTGAATCGTCATTACACAATTTCAGACCTTGACAGCATCACCAAAATGCAGACAGAACAATACCGGAGTATGGAAAATTCCGCGAAAAAAATTCATGTTTTCGATACCGAAATTATTATTACCAAAATTTGGTACGAGTGGGTTTACGGACAATTACCCATTGATTTCAAGTCGATTATGGATTACATGCGCTTCGACTTTTATCTGCTTTGTGCCACCGATATTCCATGGATACCCGATTCCGTTCGCGAAAACGGGGGCGAAGCCAGGGAAAAGCTCTTTTCTGTGTATGAATCCGAGCTGAGGTTTTTTGGATTTCGTTATGGCATTGTCTCCGGATTTGATGACAAACGACGGAAGTGCGCGTTGACACTTTTGAAAAACTTGATGTAAGATTCATGGCAACTTTTATTGATAATTTTCCTTATCAGCGCGAGTTTTCCGCTTTCCTTTCTTTGGACAAAGGGTTGTCGAAAAATTCCATTGAGGCATATTTGAGCGATGTTCACAAATTACACGCCTTTCTTTCGGGCGAAACAGGTAAATACACTGTTGATTCCATTACCACCAATCAACTTCTTGATTTTTTGGTTTATATAGCCGAATTAGGGCTTTCAGCTACATCACAAGCCAGGATTCTAAGTGGAATAAAAGCCTGGTTTAAATTCCTGAATTACCAGGATATTTTGGAAACCAATCCTGCTGAATTGCTCGAAACTCCGCGTTTGAAACGCAAACTGCCTGTGGTTCTGTCGGTCGAAGAAATCAACGATATGGTTTCCGTCATTGACTTGTCAACCGAAACCGGTCAGCGCAACCGAGCCATGATAGAAATGCTTTATGGTTCAGGCTTGCGGGTTAGTGAATTGGTCACTCTGAAGCTCTCCAACTTCTATTTTGACGATGAGTATGTCCGGGTTATAGGAAAAGGCAACACCGAACGATTAATTCCGGCTAGCACTGAGTCCATTAAACAAGTGCGGCTGTATGTAAACCACATCCGAAATCTTCTTACCATAAAAAAAGGCGAAGAGGATTATGTTTTCTTAAATCGCCGGGGACATCACCTTACACGCGCCATGGTGTATACCATAATTAAACAGTTGGCTGCCGAAGCCGGGATTAACAAAGAAATCAGTCCCCACACTTTTCGCCACACTTTTGCCACCCACCTAGTCGAAAACGGAGCCGATTTGCGAGTTGTACAGGAAATGCTGGGGCACAAATCCATTCTGACAACGGAAATTTACACCCACATCGACAATCAATACCTCCGCCAATCCATCATTGACTTTCATCCGTGGGGGAGAAGGGGAAGGTAGAATTAAAACCCATCCCTCCGCACAACCAATTCCCCTTCGCGCGCATGTTTTACACCAATAACTTTCGGAACATAAAGCGATCTGACAATTCTTTCGGCAACTGTTGGAGTGTCCAACAGTTCCTTTTGTCCAATGCTTTCCATGGCTTGAATTTGTTGTTTGGGATTTAGTTTCTCAACCATGCCCTTGTCTAAAAGGCCAATCATGTAATAAAGTGTCTTAACTTTCTTTTTATTAGCCAACGCTGCGTAGTTCACAGCATAGGCATGCAAGCTTCGTTTGCTGGTCACATACGATGACGAGCCACTAAACATGGCATCTTCGGCTACCGAGCCTACAAAAAGCACCGTTTCTTTTATTTGGTTGTGTAGTTTTTTTGTCAACTCAACGGGAACAAGAAAGTTAACATGATTGACCATCTCCATCTCGTCGGGTTTTACTTCGCTTGCACGCAACAGGTTACCGGTTACTGCCGAGGCATGTATCAAATAATCAATGGGTTCCGTAATTTGGTTTGCAAGGATATCGGCGGCTTCTTTTGTCGAAAAATCGGATTGAACTTGTCGGACGTTCACGCCCATGGAAGTAAGCTCACGGGCAAGTTCCCCTGCCTTTGTCTGGTTGCTGTTGAAGTGCATTACAATATTGCAGCCTTTTTCGGCCAGATTGCGGCACAACTGGCTTCCCAACCCACCGGTGGCTCCGGTTACCAACGCCGTTTTTCCTTTCAGGGGTCTATGCGTTTCTTTTTTAACGTCCACTAATTGAGGAACTTCGTAGGTGAATCCTCCATATTCGCCACCCAGACCACAAACCGCAGTGATAATTTTACTGCCCGGTTTTAGTTTCCCACTTTCGTTCAATAACGCCAAACTAAACGGAACACTGGCACCTGAGAGATTTCCGAAGTTAAGTTGGACATCCTGGTAAAGCTTGCTTTCTGGAATATTCAGGATTTTTGCTGCCCCTTTGACAATGGCGTGGCCGGTTTGGTGTGGAACCACCATGTCAATCGTATCCATGTTCCAGCCGGTGAATTCAACCAATTTGTTTACAGTATTCACAATATTGGTTGTGGCACGCTCGCGGACTTTGGTCGGTCCCATGTATAAATCGCCATTTTTGTCAGCACCCAGGAAATCAATCATATACATGTCTTCGCCGTTGGCAATATGGTTAATTCCTGTGCCTGATTTTACATTTCCACGGCTGACAATAACGGCTGCCGCGGCATCAGCGAAGGTTACAAAAGGTACAAACGAGGACTCGTTGGTCAGTAAACGGCTCATAACCTCGGTGTGAACAATGGCTATGTGATTGGCTTGGGGGTGCGTTTTAAAATAGTCAAGAGCCCTTTCGAGATTGATATTAAATCCCACGCAGGCAGACGTGGTTGTTACCGTTGGCGACTGGTTTTCATATCCCACAAAATGACATTTTAGCGTGGCAGCAATTCCCGGTGCTTGTTCGTGTGGCGTTGCACATCCGGCTAACCAAAGGTCAATTTCTTCGGGATTTATATTGCTGTCTTTCAACGCTTTTTCCAATGCTTCGACCCCAAGGTCAAGGGAATTTTGTGCATTTTCGAATCGTGCCTTTGTAGGTGGAAACGGGACAACATGGTAACGGGTGTCAAACCCCATTTTCTCACGGGCGAAGAAAACAAACGGACTGTCGGTGCCCCCATCAGACACGTACTTTTTGTAGTCTTCGCTGTTTTTGATTCTTTCGGCATCGAAATCGCTAATGAAACCCTGTTTTACAGCTTTTTCAATTTCCTGGTTGCTTATGGAATATTTTCCATGCGCTGTTCCAAAACCGCTAAAATATATGGCTTGTTGCATTTTATTCTTTGTTTAAAAATTTTTCTATTTTCTGTTTTGCATAGGTTTCAAGCAAGTGCGAAAAATGACGTGCTTCGCTTTCAAAAGCTTTGTTTTGTCTTGGTTCAACCTGCGAAAAGACTTCTTTCATTGATGCAATGGCTTCTTTTTCAATAGGCAGTAGAATTTTTTGTAGTATTTCTACCGATTCGGCAACATAGGTTTCCCTGGCAACAATTTTTTGTACAATTCCATGTAGGAGAGCTGTTTCGACACTGATTTTATTGCCCGAAATCAAATGCCAGAATGCCTGTCGGTGTCCCATTGCCAGAGGCAATCGTACCGTTCCGCCACCACCGGGTAACATGTTGAATTTCAGCTCGGGCAGAGAAAACCATGCATCCGATGTTGCAAAAATCATGTCGCAGGCCAAAGCAAGTTCAAAACCTCCACCAATGGCGTATTCATGCACAACAGCCACTACAGGAACCGGATATTTTGCTATGAGCCCAAAAGCATCGTGTGCCAATTTTGAAACCTGCTCAGCATCAATGGCATTCATCGTGAACATTGATTTCAAATCGCCACCGGCACCGAAGCAACTTCCGTTCCCAACCAGCAGAACAAATCGCGTTTCTGCACTTGGCGTTGTATTGAAAAAGGAATGCAAGTCGGAAAGCATTTCTGGCGACATGGCATTTTTTTGATCGGGAATATCCAGGCTTACTATCCCATAGCAAGGATATTGCTCGTACTGAAGGGTCTTGAAATTCATAACTTTTTATTTCTCGTTCTGGTTTTAGGCGCAATTTAAACGAATTTCTATGCTCATTTGTTTTGATTCCTGTGAATTCTCCCTATTTTTACGTCAGCGTAAAACTGGTTCAAAAATAGCGACTTTCGCCCCAATTGCCAAATAAATTAATGATTGGAGTCTATATTCGGTTTTATTGAAAGTTATTTTAGCGTCTCTTACTTTGTGCAGATTAGAATAATTAAAACAATAGCTGTTGTTATAATTGTATGGGTTTTAAAAAGGTTGATGTCGCGTTTTGCTGATAAATATACAACCGATAACTCTCGAATATATAATTATAGGAAAGCCATTAGCCGGATAGTATGGACTTTGGCCATAATAGTTATTGCCGATATATGGATAGAAGGCTTAACCTCGCTGGCAACTTACCTGGGTCTGGTTTCCGCGGGTATTGCCATTGCCTTAAAAGATCCGTTGACGGATATAGCTGGCTGGTTTTTCATAACATTGCGCAAACCTTTCGAAATGTCGCACAGAATTGAAATTGGTCAACATAAAGGGAACGTTGTTGGTATTCGGATATTTAAGTTCACCATTCTCGAAATTGGTGGTTGGGTAGGAGGGCCCAACCCACCGGCAGGATTATTCACCTACCCAATTCCATTGTTTTCAGGGAAAGTGTGGCCAACTATACCGTGGGGTTCAATTTTATTTGGGACGAAATTAAAGTCCTTATTACCTTTGAAAGTGATTGGAGACGAGCCAAAGGTCTATTAAAATCTATTGTTGATAAGCAGACCGAAAGTGCTGTGGAAAAAGCGGAGAGGGAAATACAGACAACGACGAAAAAATACCTGATTAAGATTTCGCAAACGAAACCCAGTGTAATTACATCGGTTCATGAATATGGAATATCGCTATCGGTCAGGTATTTAGTGCGTCCTACACGACGTCGAATGTTAAATGAGATTTTGTGGGAGGACATCCTTGAAGCTTTTTCGAGAGAAAAAAACATCAGGTTTGCCTACCCGACAACCCGGTTTTACAGGGGCGCGGACTTAAAAGATACTATTGAGTAATTTTAAATCAAAACCAATCGTATCCTTACTCAACGCAAACGATTGAAAATACCTGCTTTTAAACACCTTGGTATTGTAATGCGTTTATAATTAATATTATAGGAATTGTATCCTTTGAAAATAAGTTTGAAAGAGCTTTAAACTCATTAATGATATGTCAAGATTTTGATTTTTGCCGTTCTTTAATTGCGGAAAAAGGCGTAATTTCGCTGTGATTTTTACAGTTAAAAAACATTCAAAAACATAAAAACCACACCATCATGAGAAAACACATTTTCAACGCAGGGCCTTGTAAATTGCCCGACAGCACCTTGGAAAATACATCAAAAGCCATTATGGAGCTGAACAATGCTGGACAATCTATTTTGGAAGTGTCGCACCGCAGCAAGGATTTCGAGGCTGTAATGAACGAAGCCATTGCTCTATTCCGCGAGACCTTTAACATTCCCGCAAACTACCACGTCTTGTTCCTTGGGGGTGGTGCCAGCACCCAGTTTGGCATGATTCCGTTTAACTTTTTGAAGAAAAAAGCGGCGTATATAAACAGCGGTGTATGGGCAGCTACAGCCATTAAGGAAGCAAAACTGTTTGGCGAGGTGGTTGTTGTTGCATCTTCCGAAGACAAAAATCACACCTACTATCCAAAAGGGTTCCAAATCCCAACCGATGTTGATTATTTGCATATCACAACAAACAACACCATCTACGGTACTGAGATTTTAGAAGATTTGAACAGCCCTGTGCCTTTGATTGCCGATATGTCATCGGATGTTATGAGCCGTCCGGTTGATGTTACAAAATATGCTATGATTTACGGTGGTGCCCAGAAGAACGTCGGTCCTGCTGGTGTTACTTTCGTAATTATTAAAGATGAATTCCTGCAGAATGTTGTTTCTGACAGAGTAATTCCAACAATGTTAAAATACTCTGTTCATGTTAAGAAAGAATCAATGCACAACACACCACCATGTGTAAATATTTTTGCCATGAAAGAAACCTTGAAGTGGGTGAAAGAAATGGGTGGAATTAAAGCCATGGACAAAAGAGCACAGGAACGCGCTGACTTGCTCTATGGTGAAATAGATCGCAACAAATTGTTCCGCGCCCCAGTTGAAAAGGGTTCGCGTTCGCGCATGAACATCGTATTTGTTTTGAACGAAGAATACAAAGCATTGGAAGAAGAATTTGTGAGATTCTGCTCAGAGCGCAAAATCACCGGCATCAAAGGTCACCGCGATGTTGGCGGATTCCGTGCTTCGACATACAATGCCTGCACCATTGAAGATGTGAAAGCATTGGTTGCTGCCATGCAGGAGTTTGAAAAACTGAAAGCATAAGCAAAGAAAATAGTGAAAAAGCAGTCGGTCATCATCGGCTGCTCTTTTCTTTTTTAGGATTTGTTTGTCAAACAATTAAAGAACTAAACGATGAAAGTACTAATTGCCACCGATAAACCTTTTGCTCCGGTTGCCGTTGAGCAAATCAAGAAAGTTGTAGTTGACGGAGGTTACGGAATAGCCTTGCTTGAAAAATACACAACCCCACAACAACTGATTGATGCTGTTGCCGATGTAAACGCTATTATTGTGCGTTCGGACCTAATCACTCCAGAAGTGATTGCTGCCGCACCAAAACTCAAGATTGTTGTGCGTGCCGGAGCCGGCTACGACAATATCGACCTGAAAGCGGCTACCGAGAAAGGCGTTGTTGTAATGAACACTCCCGGACAAAACTCGAATGCCGTTGCCGAACTTGCCTTCGGAATGATGGTTATGGCTGCCCGTGGCATGTACGACGGGAAGTCGGGTTCGGAACTTCGCGATAAGAAAATAGGTATCCACGCTTATGGCAACGTGGGCCGCTACGTAGCCATGATTGCCAAAGGCTTTGGCATGACTGTCTATGCTTTTGACCCCTTTGTTTCGGCTGAAAAAATGAAACAGGAAGGTATCATTCCGGTTGCATCGGTCGAGGAATTGTACAAAACCTGCGATTATTTGTCATTACACATTCCGGCAACAGCAGAAACCAAAAAATCAATTGGTTACGATTTGTGCAAACTTATGCCAAAAGGCGCAACCCTTGTAAATACTGCTCGTGCCGAGGTAATTGACGAAGAAGGCCTGTTGAAATTGATGAACGAGCGTACCGATTTGAAATATGTTACCGATATTGCTCCAACCGCTTTGGAAGAGTATAAAAAGCTGGGCAACAGGTTCTTTACCACGCCAAAGAAAATGGGCGCACAAACCGAAGAAGCCAATGTGAATGCCGGTATTGCAGCGGCTCGCCAGATAGTTGGATTTTTCAAAACTGGAGATAAAACTTTTCAGGTAAATAAGTAACAAACAAATATTAAAATAATAAAACAATGGCAATTATAAAACCATTCAAAGGAGTTCGCCCTCCAAAGCAATATGCAAAAGAAGTTGCATCACGTCCCTATGACGTACTGAACAGCGAAGAAGCACGTGCCGAGGCAACCGAAAAATCGTTGTTGCACATTATCAAACCCGAAATTGATTTCGAACCCGGTTTCGACGAGCACGACGAAAAAGCCTACGCAAAAGCGGTTGAAAACTTCAACCTTTGGCAACAAAAAGGTTGGCTGGTTCAGGATGCAAAAGAGTTCTACTATGTCTATGCCCAAACCATGAACGGTCGGACACAGTACGGACTAGCTGCAGCTGCCCACGTTGACGACTATTTTAACGGCATCATTAAAAAGCACGAGTTAACCCGCCCCGACAAAGAAGAAGACCGCATGAAGCACGTTTTGATAAACAATGCCAACATGGAACCGGTTTTCTTTGCATATCCGGCTGTGGCTGAGTTAGATGCAATTGTTGAAAACGTGGTAAAATCAAAAGCCGCCGAATACGATTTCGTAGCGGAAGATGGCTTTGGACACCATTTTTGGGTTATTGACGATGCGAAAACCATTGCACGTATTACGGAAATCTTTGCTACAAAAGTTCCGTTTACTTATGTTGCTGATGGTCACCACCGTACAGCAGCTGCCGCACGTGTTGGACAGCACCACAAAGAGCGGAATCCAAAACATACGGGCAAAGAAGAGTACAACTATTTCCTGGCTGTTCACTTCCCCGACAATCAACTTCAAATTATTGATTACAACCGCGTTGTAAAAGATTTGAACGGATTAACTTCGGCTCAGTTGTTGGAAAAACTGAACAAAAATTTTGTGGTAAAATGCGAAGGCGAGAAAATTTACAAGCCTGGGAAATTGCACGAATTCAGCATGTTTCTGGAAGGAAAATGGTACTCCATGGTTGCCAAACCCGGCACATACGATGATAACGACCCCATTGGCGTTCTTGACGTAACCATTCTTTCAAACCTTGTTTTGGACGAAATTCTGGGCATTAAAGACCTGCGCCGCGACAAGCGCATCGATTTCGTTGGTGGAATCCGTGGTTTGGGAGAACTTGAAAGACGGGTTAACAGTGGTGAAATGAAAGTTGCGTTTGCCCTGTATGCTGTGTCAATGAAGCAATTGATTGATATTGCTGACACCGGAAACATTATGCCTCCAAAAACCACCTGGTTCGAGCCAAAACTTCGTAGTGGGCTGGTTATTCATAAGTTGGACTAGTGAAATAATGAATACAAAAAAGGTGAAGGAGGAACTCTTTCACCTTTTTTGTTGTTTGTACGTTCAGTATTTTGTAAATCAATAACTAAGTCCGGTCTAAAATGGGAATATTCGTGCAATTTGATTAATTGAATCGTTGATTATTTGTGTATTACAATCAGGCATGCGTGCATTTGTGGCCTGTTATTCTATGATTAAATCATTATTCTTGCTCCTTAGGAGCATACTGTTTGTAGCATCAAAGATACGTGATTATAAAGCTCCGTTGGAGCGTTCTGTCTAATCAATCCATTCAAATAAATATTTTTCATCATATTCAATTGCAAATTTTTGTAGAAATTCCAGGTATTCTTCTCTAAATGTTTGTTTTTTATGGTGTTCTTCCTGATTCATTATATATTTTACAACCGTATCTATTTGGCTTTTTGAATAAGAAAATGCGCCAAAACCTTCTTGCCAATTAAAATGCCCCTTCAACCAATTGTTGTCGTTTATATGTTTTGATGAGCCTGCTTTTATGTCTCTTACCAATTCCGAAATTGAAATATTCGGTTTCATTCCAACCAATAAATGCACATGGTCGTGCATTGCAAATATTCCAAGCATCTTTTGATTTCTGTTTTGCACAATTCCTGTTATGTATTTGTGTAATTCTTCCCTATTGTGCTTTGCAATAAGGTTTTGTCTTCCTTTAACGGCAAAAACAATTTGAATATAAATTTGTGAATATGTGTTTGGCATAATAAAAGGTCGCTCCTACGGAGCTTTTTTTAAATGAAATTAACTACTTTGCTATTAACAGATTGCCCCGATGGGGCATCATTTTATTTCATTGCAAAGTTAATTCATTCGCTGATAAAATTACAATGTATTTTTTTATGAATTGTGTTGCAAGCCAAAACTAAAGAACAGTGGTATAGTGTTTTCTAATGGGGATTTAAACCGGATCCTTTCTTTTTTGCTCCGTAGGGGCATACTGTTTGTAACATCAAAGATGGTTGAATTTAAAGCTCCGTAGGAGCGTTCTGTCTATTCAGTCCATTCACAGTTAAACCATTCGTCGAATAAACCATTCTAAAGCAAACACCAAAGAGCCATATTTTCACTTTGCCTCCATAGCCGAAATCACCTTCGTTAACCAAACCACAATATTTTCCATGTTTTTATACTCAATTTTATCCGGAGTGTCGGCGGGCGTGTGATAATCGTCGTGCAAACCGGTAAACAACACAGCTATGGGAATCCCTGCCCGGTGGAAACGAAAATGATCGGAGGCAAATTTGTACAATATCCGTTCTTTAAACGGGGGACGAGTCACGATTTTTAAGTTCTCAACCTTGCTGGTTTTTGCCGGCTTTTTCATTAGCTTTTTGCCGGAACGGGAGAAACGGACATATACATAGTTTTTGTCAAATATTGGATTGTCAGGACGACCAATCATGTCCATATTAATCATGGCGGCTGTGTTTTTTGGCAAATCGGGGCTGTTGACAAAATATTTCGAGCCAAACAACCCCCGTTCTTCGCCACTAAAGGCAATAAACATCAGGTTGAAATTTGTTTGATTTCCGGTTTCAGCAAAATGACGTGCCAGAACCATTAAGGCTGCTGTGCCGCTGGCATTATCATCGGCTCCGTAATTTACTTTTTTCTTCGAAATCCCAATATGGTCGTAATGAGCACCAATAATCAACCAAGGGGCGTTTTTGTTTTTATTGGGTACAATGGACACGACATTTTCGGTTCGCGACTCGTTAATGTATAACCCTCCGCGAACAGCTAACGTTACCTGGGGGTCGAATTCGACAACCATTCCTTTGCCTTTGACTTTTCGTTCGGTGGCTATGCTTCTGGATAGGATTTCATCGTAGGAAAGAATCAGTACATCCCTGGTTTCTGGTTCGGAGAATTTCCGTGCCAGAGTAAAGAAGGGAACCGATTTTAGTGGTTTTAACCGCCCGAAAGTTCCTGTTATTAAGGAATCGAGTAGCAAAAATTCCTGAAATCCGGTTTGTCCTAAATATCTGGCAAATAATTTCTGCGATAGAAGAATAATGATCGGGTTGCCCTTGTTTGCCACTGTATCTGAAAATATGGATAATTGTTCCTCTGAGTCGGTTTGAAAAAGTATAGCTTTGGAAACATCCATGTTCCAATAGCTTTTTGATGGTCTAAAGGAAACCCCTGTGGTCAATTTCAAAGAGTCTTGGTTTTTAATAGCAAGAACCCGGGTTTGTTGACTGAATCTTATTAGACTGAAATGTTGCATATAGCCCACTGAATCAAAAGTTTCCTTTATTCCCGGAATTTTATTTGCCATGAAATAATTGGCCATATATCCGGCAGCCAATTTTTGTCCGATATCACCGGTATTCCTTCCCCGCAATTCGTCGGAGGCAAGGTGATAAACAATTTCTTTTAATTCTGGAAGATGCTGGCTCCGGAGATTGTTTGCCTGAAGCACAAGGAGCAGGGATAGTGTAAAAAGGACTGTATTTCTCATGTTTTTCTATTTTGCTACCTTTTGACGTACAAGATGGGTAAAATACTACAACCGTAATGGAAAATTCAAGTACGACTTAACGATTATTTAACATTGAATTAAACCGGACATAAAGACAGATTAACATTGCAAGCTTAGTTTTGCGGTGTAGAATTTAAAAACGGAAATCATGAAACGCCCATGCCGACAAACGATTTTTCGATACACAAGAGCGCGATCAAAGTCGGCATGAAGTTCCATATGACCTTAAACAGATAAATATTGAACATATGAAAAAGTTTGTCACAATTATTGCCTTAGTTTCAGTAGTATCGTTCGTTCAAGCTGAGAAGAAAAGCAACGAAACGAAAGAGACCACCACTCTAGCACCTGCTAGCCTTGCCACCATTACCGGGAAAGTTTTCGACAAACAAACCGGTGAAACTCTGACTGGTGTTACTGTTCAAATTGAAGAACTGGGGCTGACCGTTTATACTGATTTTGACGGAAATTTCTCCGTACCCAATGTGAAACCCGGAACATACACCGTAAAAACCAAAATGATTTCGTACTGCGAAGTTACGCAAAAGAAATTGAATGTCAATACAAATGAAGTGCATGCCCTAAATCTTGGCTTATCTCCATTATCCGAGTAATGTTTTCCGCGCTATATTTTCTGTTTATCGCAAAAGCCAGACTGAATCCCAATAGTTTGGCTTTTGTGTTGTAAGAAAATGAGGTAAATATTTGTTAGACATGATTTTTATGGCAATTTTTTCGTACCTTTATCTTATGTTGAAGTAAATAAAAACACTACAAATATGAGAACCACAATCATCCTATTCTTTCTGTTTTTTAGTTTCCTTGCCAAAGCGCAAATAGTTGAACGTGATGGTGTTTATTACACCGATAAAGGCGAAAAATACTCGGGAACCTATATTGAATACTACGAGAACGGCAACAAGAGCATAGAAATTCCTATAAAGGAAGGATTAAAAAATGGTCAGGTTGTAATCTATTTTCAAGATGGTACCAAAAATGAAATCCGCTCCTACAAAAACAACCTGATGCATGGCACGTGGGAAAAATGGAATGAAAAAGGGGTGAAAATTTCCGAGGCAAATTATCAGGAGAACCTGAAAGATGGACGCTGGTTGATTTGGGACGATAACGCTATAATGCGTTACGAAATGTTCTACAAGAAGGGCGAGAAGTCGGGCACGTGGACTATTTGGGACGAGAACAAGAATGTGAAAGGGGTAAAGGAATATTAAGAAAGTGTTGATTACAAAGAAAAAAGTTGGCTGAGGGATTCACTGAGCAGAGCCGAAGTGATATCTCAGCCAACTTTTTTGTTTTTACTGATCGGCCATTAGTTTTTTGTAGCGGAAACGCTCTTCGGCTTTATCGCCCAGACGCTGTTTCTTGTTTTCGATGTATTCGCTATAGCTTCCCTCGAAAAAATACCAGTTGGCGGGGCCTTCCCAGGCTAAAATGTGCGTGGCAACACGGTCAAGAAACCACCGGTCGTGCGAAATAACAACGGCACAGCCTGCAAAGTTCTCAAGTCCCTCTTCGAGTGCACGCAACGTATTGACATCAATGTCGTTAGTGGGTTCGTCAAGCAATAAGACATTGGCTTCTGATTTAAGGGTCAAGGCTAACTGGAGTCGGTTTCTTTCACCGCCCGAGAGGATTTCGCATTTCTTTTGCTGGTCACCACCGGTGAAATTAAACCGGGAAATATAGGCACGGGCGTTTATTTCGCGTCCTCCAAGCATCATAAGTTCATCGCCTCCGCTTACAACCTCGTAAATGGATTTTTCGGGTTTCAGGGACTCGTGCATTTGGTCAACATAGGCAATTTTGACGGTTTCGCCAACGTCAAAGGTTCCGCCATCGGGTTTTTCCTGACCTATAATCATGCGGAAAAGGGTGGTTTTTCCGGCACCGTTGGGTCCAATAATGCCCACAATTCCCGCTGGAGGAAGCTGAAAACTGAGCCCGTCAAACAGTTTGTTGCTGCCAAATGATTTTACTAAGTTGTTGGAATAAATTACTTTATCGCCAAGTCGGGGTCCGTTGGGAATGAGAATTTCCAATTTGTCAATTTTCTCTTTCACATCCTCGTTCATCATTTTATCGTAGGCCGACAAACGGGCTTTGCTTTTGGCGTGGCGGGCCTTTGGCGACATGCGCACCCATTCAAGTTCGCGCTCCAGCGTTTTGCGGCGTTTGCTGTCCGATTTTTCTTCCTGTTCCAATCGTTTCGATTTTTGCTCGAGCCACGAACTGTAATTTCCTTTCCATGGAATACCCTCGCCACGGTCAAGTTCCAAAATCCATCCGGCAACATTGTCGAGGAAATAGCGGTCGTGGGTAATGGCAATTACGGTTCCTTTATATTGTTGAAGGTGAGCCTCAATCCACTGAATTGTTTGTGCATCAAGGTGGTTAGTAGGTTCGTCGAGAAGCAAAATGTCGGGGTTTTGCAGCAGCAAACGGCAAAGGGCTACACGTCGGCGTTCTCCTCCTGAAAGGTGTTTAACCAACGCATCTTCCGGTGGGCATTGAAGGGCATCCATGGCTCGTTCGAGCTTGTTATCGAGCTCCCAACCGTTAGCGGCATCAATCAGGTCGGTGAGTTCTCCCTGGCGTACCATCAGGGCATTCATTTGGTCATCATCAAGAGGTTCCATGAATTTATTGTTCACTTCTTCGTACTCTTTCAGCAGGTTTACGATGCCCTGTAAGCCTTCTTCCACAATCTGCCGAACTGTTTTGTTGTCGTCAAGTACCGGTTCCTGTGGTAAATAACCCACGGAATATCCCGGAGAGAATACGACTTTACCGTCATAGTTCTGGTCAATTCCGGCAATGATTTTTAACAGGGTCGATTTACCGGAACCGTTCAGACCAATGATTCCGATTTTTGCCCCATAGAAAAAGGATAAATAAATGTTGTTCAGAATTTTCTTCTGTGGTGGAATGGTTTTTCCAACGCCCACCATGGAAAAAATGATTTTCTTGTCGTCGCACATAGTATTTTGATTGTTTGTTGTATATGTCGTATTTATTAAACAGGCTATTTTCTCACAATTGAGAAAACAGCCTGTTTCAAAATATTATATTTAGGGTTATTTTGCCAGCTTTTTGAAATCTTTTGCCGATATTCCCTGCGGTTTCTTTCCCTTTTTAATAAAAAACCAGTTGAAGTAGTAAAGGGCGGCATCATCAGCTCCAAGAATTGAATTATAGCAGCGGGCTTTCTTATGATCTTTGCCGGGTGCAACTTGATGAAGAATAACGGCATCGGGATCTTTTTTATCAATGACCGATTCTATTTCTTCCGCCGTGGCTATTTTTACATTATAGGGATATACCTTCTTAATTTTTGCTTCGGTATTTACTTCCGGGGTCAATTCCTCTTTTGTAAGATACAGGGTTTTATTATGTATTCTTTTCATGTTATCGGCGTAAAACTTCATTGCTTTCCCAGACGACTTAATTTTGGGATTGGCTATCAGATTGTGCACGTGCTGTTCAATAAACCGTAGAATTAATCCAAGTTTATAGTCATAAGTTCCTTCATCAACATCAGCGTAGGATATAGGCATCCCTGAAATGGTGGGATTATCCTTTACGGTCGTATAATTGCCGCCCAAAGTTATGTTAAGGAACTGGTATTTAGCAATTTCTTTGTCCCTTTTAAAATACACAAAATCTAAAATAAGAAAGGAGAGGTTTGGGTTGAGACGCAAAGTGTCATATGCTTTTTCGTCGAATTCCATAAACTCATAGGGTGTAATTGTCCAGTGTTTTTTTGCTGTTTCCTGGATTTGTTGGTTATAGGCCCTTAAAGCGTTTGCTTCGAGCATAATGATTGTTTTAGTCTTTTTAAACTGTTGCAGTTGTTCCTGTGTAGGTACATTCAATTGAGCATAGCTTATTGAAGTGACCGCAAACAAGACGGCAAGTAATAATGCTTTGTTTCTCATAGGGTATGTAGTTTAGTGTTTGTTTTTCAGTGAAATACAGATAAGAATTTTCATTTTCGATTTACGGCAAAGATAGGAGTATTTTGGATTTTTTTTGGTACTTTTATGTTATTTCGAATAAAAAAAGCGGGAAGGCTTCAATGCCTTCCCGCCCAGTTTAGTTGGTTAATTTATTTTTTTATCAATTTGTGGACTTTTGAATGACCCGCTGTTGTTACCTTAACATAATAAATTCCTGAATCGAGGAACTTTACCTGATGGCTAATGTCAAGTTTTTGAATTCCATTCAAACGGGTTTCATCTCCAGCTATCCACTTGCCATCGATATTGAAAATATCAACGCGGAGACTTTGATTCAGCCACTGATTAAACTCAACATAGCACTTGTCTAAGGTTGGATTTGGATACAGTTCGGATAGAATTTCCAGTTCAGATGTCCAAAAAACGCTAATCATCGGGTAGGTTTCAGTCAGACCGTTATAATCGACCTGCTTCAGACGATAATAAGTATTTCCCGGGAATGGTGAAAAATCCTCGAAACCGTAGTGTGTAATGGACTGTGAGTCTCCTTTGGAACGTAACGTTGCAACGGTTTCAAAATTAACGCCATCCATGGATTTTGCCAGTTCAAACCTTTCATTATTGTATTCCGAAGCAGTTTCCCATTCGATCAGAACACTATTATGGCCAGTTATTGCAGCATTAAATCGTATAAGTTCTACCGGCAGAGGGTTGTCGTCTTCATCGGTACTAGCGAATGTTATGGGGCTAAAGGTGGCAAATACAACCGTTGATTTAATATTGCCCGGATTGGTGGTTCCATTGTCAGTCCAGGAGGCATTTCCACCGTGGTTTTGCCATGCCCCGGAACGGAAATGTCCAATGGCTAAAGTGGCAAGATTATCGATTTTGGAAAACGCTGTATCTTCCCAGTAAAGAGTAACATGTGGTTGTGCAGTTCCAGCTCCACCGGTGCGGCTCAAATCCCAGTATTCATTTCCGCTTACCCGGACAATACCGGCACCAATTGATGTTATGTCCGAGTAACGGCTTTCAAAATATTCAGCATCAAATGCCCCTGATCCTGCCATATCTGAAATACCCAATCTGGCCCAGCGGTTTTCCTTACCTAAGGGGAATACGAAATTTTGGATTCCCAATTTTCGCATTGGGCCCCATACATAGCTGTCAGCGCTTCCAGGATCCGATGTTGCACCGTTTTCAACGGAAATAATAGAAGAAGCAGTGGAACGAATTACACCGTCGGTCAATGTTAAGTTGTTTTTGATTAGGATATTTGCAGCAAGTACAATTTGCGGACTGGTTGCAAATGAATTATTAATAATCAGATTCCAATAATTTACTTGTGTTCCACTGGTAATTGTTTGCTGAGCTGTTCCATTAAAGCGAACCGTTGATGTGCCGAAAACAAATGAACCTGAAGGTTGATTCCAGTTTCCTGCCAAATTGAGAGTAGAGGCCTGTGCCCTGACTGTCGATGAGATTGTAAGGTTACCGGTAATAGTATTGGTTCCTGACAGATATTTTTCACCTGCACCGCTAAACGTAAGGTTATTGGCTGTAAAGTTGCTGATATTCTGGTCGTTTGTACCGTTAAACACCAAGTTTGAGCCGTTTTGGGCGTCACAAGTTCCAAGATTGGTAAAATGACCTGCAACTCTTAACTGACCATTATTTTGCAAGGTAACAGTACCACCAACTTCTATATCCAGATTACCACTTAAATCAAGGGTATAACCTGAAGGTACCGTTAAATTTCCGTTAGCTTTAACGGTAATATTGAAACAGCTTGCATTTATATCCAATATGGGTTGAGATGCAACATTTGGGACAATTACGTTTGACGATCCCGTAGGTACAACACCACCACTCCAGTTCAATGGATTGTTCCAGTTATTGTTGTCAGCTCCTGTCCAGGTTACTTCATTATAAGTCCAGCCAAAACCACAATACCCAAATTGCGTGTAGCGGTCGTTGGAAGTTACCGAACCCGTGGCAACATTGCCTGTAGTACTTCCTTTTCCCATTGATTTCCAGCCAAATCCACTTTGATAATAGGCGGCTACAATCGGGTCAAGGTTGTCAATTTCGCTCCGGGTTCCATCTAACCAATGGAAGGTGAGATAGGGTTGGGCTGAGCCCGAAATGCGATTTACAATCCAATGTTCAACCTGGCTTGCTTTGTTTAACCCAGCCTGAAGATTAAGGTTGTTATAAGCAGATTCGAAGTGAACAGCTTTAAAAGTAGAAACACCCGACAAACCTGAAATTCCTACAGGGGCATAAACATTATCCGTACCAATGGGGAAAGTGAAATCTTCATCGCCGGTTTTTGATAAATACCCTATAATGTAAGATGTTGGGTTTGCTCCTGTCATGGTTGCATTGTCAAGGATTGTAAGGGTATTTGTATTTCCTGACTCAATTTTCCCTCGTGTAAAGGTAAGGTTGTTTTCAATGTTTACAATATTTTGCAAAGTAATCGCTGATAATGGAGCAGTATTGTTTACCACCAAATTGTAAAAAGTTTCGGACTTGGTAATAAACTGGGGACTTGTTCCATTAAGCCTTACCGTGCTTGTTCCCCGGTTGAAGGTTTTATTTCCCATCCAATCACCTGAAACATTAAGATGGTTTGTTCCTGCATTGAGTACAGCTCCAATACTAATATCATTCAGGATAGTAATATCGGTCTGTAACGTTTTAGCTCCGGTTCCCGAAAGGGTAAGGTTATAAAACGAATCCCCATTTGCGTTAGATATATTTTGGCCTGCGCTTCCATTTAAGTAGAGCGTTGCATTTCCATGGGCAAACCCTGAATTATTTGTAAAATGGCCTGCCACGTAAACTACATGTGAAGGATTAGTGACTTTGAAAATACCCGCGTCTATTGTCAGATTTCCGAGAATATTAACAGAACTTCTGGTAGAGAGTTCGGCATCACCTAAACCATTATCACTATTGAGTATCAAATTATAAACTGATGCACCACCCAGTGTTAGTTCCATGTTATTTGGAGAACCCAGATCGAGCGTACTGGCTCCACCGTGCGTAAAGGTACCATTGTTTGAGAATGTCCCATTGACCGTTAAGTATGTAGTGCTACCGGAAGAGATTGTAAAAGTACCTCCATTTACAAAATCCTCTGCAACAAACACGTCCTTTCCATCACTCATTGTCATGGTGGCTCCGCTATAAATGGTTAAACGGCGTGCAAAAGCGGTATCGACAGCATTAGCAGTATTTAAAACAGGATAATTAGGGCAACCCGATTGTATGAAAACTATTGATGACTTCGTTGGGATTCCATTCGGGTTAAAGTTGTTGGGGTTGTCCCAACGGGTGTCCTCGGTTCCAGTCCAGAATAGTGTCGGTGTTGTGTAAGTCCAAACTATTTTACCGGTACTGAAATTTAAATCGTCATCTTCGTAATAGTGCCCGGCTTTCAGACCAAAGGCATCTCTGAAGTTAATTATACCGCTGGCTGTTCCTGGTCTTTTTGCATTATACAAAGCCCCGGATGAGAAGTTTACGTTAGTAATCCGAATTGTATCAGCAAAATTGTTCTGAAAATTCAAATAATAGCCTGTCGCATCACCATAAACATAAACGCCATTGGACAAATTATTAGTAGCATGAATAAGGGAACCGGGCTGGAGAACTAAACCATTAGCGTGGAGATATTCAAATTTGTAGTGGTTGGCTTGAATCGTTGCCCCACTACCAATTATTACTTCATACCGGCCACTTCCCTGATTGGTAAAAACAACTTCCTTGTTAACATCTCCAACAGCAATCAACTGACCTGGGTTTTGAACGGAGAGTTTTGCCGTGTTTTTGAATCTGGCCTGACCAAATTCACCCATTCGCAAAGTTCCCATAACGGTTAATGTTTTTACCAAGGAAGAATGTCCAAAATTCAGAATATAACCATTGGTATTTAATTCAGCACCATTTTGTATGGTTGAATTGTCGGTAATGGTTAACTCCGGACTTGTTAACAGATAATTGCCAGTAATAAACTCAAGTTTTCCAAAAGCAGAACTTCCGGCATAGAACTCATTGTTTCCGGTACCGTAGAATTGGAAAGTTTCTGTGTTTTGAGTAATGGTACCAAAGTTATCAAGTGATCCGGTTAGTTCGTACCGGCCAATAGCATTGGTGAGGTTCATAGTAGCTCCGGCTTCAACACGAAGATATTTGCTGCGGTTGGGATGCGTTGGAAAAGCAACTGTTCCTTGTTTTTCAATAATTAACCGAAGCTTACTATTGTAAATCTGTCCGTTCATGGATGAATATCCAGCACCTGTCAGGATTATAGTACCACCATTGGTTGCCTGCGTATGCCAAATGCTTGTAGTTGAATAGTCACCAGAGAAACGGAGCATGGTACTATCCCCGTCCCATACAATCTGGTTTTGTACATCTACATTCCCGGATACGTTTAATACCCTTCTGTCAGCTGCTGCATCTTTTATTAAGTAGAGTGGTCCCTTAATGGTTAAACTTCCAATAGACACCGTATCCACCATATTTCGGATGTAACATTTGTAGCCTGTATTTTCGATTATGACTTTGTCGTTTTCTTCAGGAACACGTCCCAAATCCCAGTTTGTTGCCACATTCCAGTTCTCTCTTGTTTCCCCAATACCAGTTCCACCAACCCATTTTATTGTATTGATTGTTTTCCAATTGATAAGGTTGTAAGAATCCCCTTCGTAGTTTGGCCCCGACAAGGCTCCTGACCATTGATGAATATCAATGATACCTGTTGACGAACTCGTTTTTACAATATTTCGGGTACCATTCAGAGGATTTACAGGGAATGTAATATTTACCAAACTGTCACTACCTGTAAAGGACTGGGTGTTTTCAATCTTTAAACAAATACCTCCGCTGGTTGGATTTGTAAATGTTCCATGACTGAAATTTTCAATTTCATCAATTTCTGCACCAGCTTTAATATAGATACCCGTTTCACGCATATATTCAAACAAATAATATTTTGCATGAATTTTCCCCCCGCTTTCAACATTGAAGTAATAATTATTGTTGTTACGGGTTACAATAGCAGGTTCTGATTCTGTTCCTACAATATGAATCTCTCCGCCACTTTGCACATTGAGTTGGCAAATATTTCCAATTTTCAAGGTACCACCGGCTCCGGTTTTCAATACTCCATTTATAGTAATAATATCGGCACCATCCCCTAATGTCAGGGTGTTTCCGTCAATAAGGAAAGTACCATCGTTCAGATCAAACTGACCGAGGATAGTAAAATCATCCATCATTGTATAGGTTGCTCCACCGCTAATTTGGACAGAATTAAATGACGAATTATTACCCTGAATGTTCGCATTGCCAGTTGCTTTATTTAAAATATAGGTTCCAGAATTGTTGAACCAACCGTCATTGGATGCAATTAAATCTCCTGAAATGGTGACGGTATTGTTATTGATAAATCTACCGCCTCTTATCCATAATTTATCTTGTATATTGCAATTAGGGGATTGAATCCGCACCCATGCTGAAGAGGTTTCCTTATTGACAACAACCTTGTAAAAATTATTTATTCCTGAAGTACTTATATAAACTTCCTGATTGTTTGCGCCTGTAAAAACAACTTCACCCTGCTGGCAATAAAAGCTTCCGTTGGTTTGGTTGTTCCAGTTACCATATACAGTAATGGAGTTGTTGTTTGAATAAACTTGTGCACTATTGGTTATTTGGAAATATCCACCAACGTGAATGTCGCCTTCCAGTGTTTTGTTATTGGCATTTTCGAAAATAACATTTCCATAAGCAATATTTGCTGCCCCCGTTTTACCTCTTACGGTTTGGTTCGAAGTGTGTCTGTAATTGACGGTGGAGGTTGAAGTCGCGTTGTATTCGGCAAAATTGTTTGGATAATTATTTGTTCCAAGAATCCACAATACGGTATTGCCTAATGTGTTAAATGTTCCGGTACCAGAATTGCTGTTTAATGTCCCAAAACTTCGTATTTCCGTTCTGATGCTGTTGATATTCAAATCACCACTAACAGAAGTAAATCCGTTTACATAACAATAACTTGAGTTGATGTTAAGATTAGCAAATTTTCCACTGGTTAAGAATTGTGTTGCTCCGCTAAAGGTGACATCTCCGGTTCCTGAATGGTTGCCATAACCAATCCAGTTAGATCCTTTAAAAACAATGCTTCCTCCGTTATCAGCAAACGTACTGGTGGAGTTGGCGTAATAAATACCCTTAATTTCAATTTGACCCAACGGGGCAAAAGTTGCCGCAGTATTTGCACGAAGATCAAAAGCATAATCAGTAGCACCCGTACCATTGTGGTTTACAACGGTAGAGTCAGAAAAAGTTTTGGTTCCCGAACCACTAAGAATAATTTTGCTAAACCTTCCTCGCTTGATTGTTTGGTTTCCATTGGCAAAATTGAACGTACCTCGCACACTAGTAGTAAAAGTACCTCCATTGTATTGGTAGTCACCCATTACCTGATACGTATAGTCTGTGTTGAAAGGGGTCACTGTACCATTATCAATTATAAAATCTCCATTAAAAGTGATGGATGTACCGTTCAGATAATATGTGGCGCCACCGTCAAATTGTATTTTGTGAAATGCGCTATTTCTTGGGTAGATATTTGAACTACCGGTATTTCTATTAAAATAAACGGTGGAATTTGATTGAACAAAAGTGGCATTGCTGGCAATACTCCAATCCCCAAATACTTCCAGAGTGGCGTTATCTTCAATCGCCAAAATGGCATTCGCACCCAAAGTCACATTGCGCTTGATCTTTACGGTATCAACACCTGATTCAATGGTAAGAATTCCGTTGGTTAAATTCAAAGTTCGGCAGATGGCACCTTCAGCATATATTACAGGGTTTGATCCTCCATCGGTAATTAGAGGAATTTCGGCATCCCTGTTTTCATCAGGAATTGCAGGTGGTGACCAGTTTTCGGGCGTAAACCAGTCTGAATTTACGACGCCGTTCCATGTTACCTTTGTTATTGGAGGCCATATTACCAGACCATCTGGGTCTAATTCATAGGTTTCAACCCCCATGTTGCCACCAACATCACCCACCAAATTAATATTGCCGGTAGAACCTGCCGGACGATAGATATTGTAATGACGGCCAACAACAGGAACTGTCCCGTGATTGAAAATTACATTTGAAACATCAGCAATTCCGGATGTATTTGCGGAAACCTGCATGTAATAGAATGTGTTTCTGATTGTAACGCCATCGGCTGGATCAGTAAATTGATTTCCAGTATAAATTCCATTCCAAACACCATCGGAGAAATTATTGGTAGCATGAATGTTAGCCCCGTTCTCAATTACAAAGCCGTCGTAATTTAAACGGGAAATATTATAGTATTTAAATTCCAGGTTTGATCCGGAAAATGCAGTCACTTTTATTCCTCTATTTGTAGCGGCAGATAAAGATTCTGCAATGGATGCATTGGCAGACCCGGTACCAACTACTTTCAAGGTTCCCCTGACATTAAATTGAGGATCTAAATCCTGCAGGTTAAACAAAAGTCTGGCTTCGGCATCCACTTCCAGAGTAGCTCCTACTTTAATTTCAGTGATTTCCCCTGCTACCAAACCGATGTCATCATTTCCCAAGGTTAACGTTTTGCCCCCGAGTTTCAGAAATGCACCTGAATTTAAGGTAAGGTTTTCTAAAATGGTCATGTTGTCAACCAATGTATAAGTGCGGCTCGATGTCAAAGTGCTGTTAAATATCACATTGTAGAAAGATCGAGTACCACTTGTTATTGTTTTTGGGTCGGTATTGTTACTCTCGAAATAAACTGTGCTTGTATAGGGAACAAAATTACCCTCAACAAGCCAATTTCCTTGAACTGTTAATGGATAGGGATTGACTGGATCGTCCGTTGTCCAAAGGACAGCATTGACACCAATTGTTAAGTCGTGGCACGAAATAGAGTCAAGCATGTATTTATTTCCACCAACAGTAAAAGAAACGTTCTTGGCTGTGAGGCCAGGAATATATTGGTTTCCGTTTCTGTCAAAAATAAGGTTGGCATCAGTTACGTCCCATGACGATCCCCCACCTTCGTCAATGGTAATATAGGTAAAACCAAGATT
The DNA here is from genome assembly GCA_037441445.1 of Salinivirgaceae bacterium. Taxonomy (GTDB): domain Bacteria; phylum Bacteroidota; class Bacteroidia; order Bacteroidales; family Salinivirgaceae; genus JAAYQU01. The sequence goes on along the minus strand of JBBISE010000017.1, from coordinate 10,786 downwards.
GTGTGTTAGGGTTCCAAAATCGACGGTAATAGGGTTGACAGGGTCACTAATAGTTATATTATTTCTAATGTTAAAACCGTTGTCTTTAACGGTCTTAGTTCCCGAGTTTTGAAAAAACACTTCATTAAATGTGTTATTCCCTGGGTTTATTGTTTGATCGGCACCTTGGAAATAAAATGAGCGTGCTGTGTGCTCGAATCGACCGTTGTTTGTAAAACTACTCCCTGAGAAATGGATGTTATAGGCTGTGCGAAGTGTGTCGAGGTTGCTAATGGTAATGTCTCCACCAATATACACATCCATTTCCTCCAATGTTTTAATGCCTCCATTGGATAAAATAAGGTTATTAATATGCAAGGAATTAAAAATACCCCCTGCATAAATCCTTTGGGTTGTTGCACCGTCCAGGTAAATGGTGCTAGTCGCTGTGTAATTCCTAAGATCATTGTTGTAACCTCCCAGGTACAAATCGTGACCATTATCAACCAGTTCTATTTGGTCATAGTTGATAATAAAAAGGGTTCTAGCGTTCAAATCTCCATGCAAACGCACCTCTCTGGCAAAATTATCGAGCAGGTAAATACCTCCATAGGTAATCCCGGGCATAATAGATTGGTTTTCTGCTCCTCTGACATAATACGTATTCGTAGGTGAAACAGTATAAGAAGCAAATCCTGTTGGGAATGCATATTGTGTTGTGACGGTAGTGTCGGGTATGTAAGAGTACAAATATGAATTCTCGCCGATGGTAAAATTCTTGGCAACCCCATCGCAAACCATTTTGTAGGCTTGCATGTTCAGATTGGTGTTGTCGTTAAAAAACATATTTCCATGTAGGGTTATGTCGTTGTATAGAGTAATAACTCCAGTTCCTCTTTTTACGATGTTATTGAATTCGGTTGTATTAACGTAAATATTAAAATTACCGCCATCATGATATAGAGTTCCTGTGCCCCAGGATATCTGCCTGAGTGTAGAATCTAATGGGGTTTGAAAAATCAGAGCTCCTTCCAGGTACATATCTTTATTATCCATATCAAGGAGCGTTGGAGCATCGACACCACCGTTTTGGTTTAATATGTATAATAGGTTTTTTACGTACAAATGGTCATCCACTGTTTTTGTGTAGAGCGGATTGGGTACCACGGGATTGCCATAGGCTACCGAACGCAGGTTAATGTTGTAGTATGTAACATCAGAACCACCGCGTACCGTTTGATCGACATTACCCCTATATTCCACCGTGCCTCCCGTAATGTTGTAAAAAGAGAAAGAATCAGGAAAACTGTTGACCCCCAGTAGATAGACAACGCCTCCGTCCATATTAAACGATCCACTAGCCGTTCCTGTGATTGTTGTGGCAACATAACCGGCTGAACCAACATATAGGTTTGAACCATTTACGTTGTAGAGGTTACCTTTGACTGTAAGACTGTTAGCAATATATTTCATGCCCGGTCCAGTGAATGACAAATGGTTAAAAGTTGTCGTGGTTGTGTTTCCAAGGTTGCTGTAATCGCCCAAGTATCGCGTACCATTACCATCAAAAAATACAGTTCCTGTTCCTGTTTGAGTAAAACCTGCATCTCCTGCACGATTGTACCAATTACTTCGTACATAAAGGTTTTGTGTTCCTCCGTTAAATACGGTTCCAGCCATGATGTTAATGGTACCATTGAAAAACAGAGTTGAACTAGCATTCTTTTGTGATGATCCACTGAAGGTTACATTATTAAACGAGCCTCCGTCAATTATTTGATCAGTACCATCATTTCGGTTAAACTGAACGGTTCCCGTTCCTCCTTCGAAGCTGGTGAAATTTGAATACCAGTTGCCAGTTATGTAAAGGATCTTGTTTGACCCTTTAAGAGTTCCACTTATCAGTTTAATATTTCCGGTGACAGTTATGTTTGAGCCAAGGCCGACTTCCCCATTTGTTCCCTCTAATACAAGGTCATAAAACGTATCCCCTGTTTTCGAGTTTATGGTATAAGAACCATTCGCGGGTGTAAATTTGACCACTGATGTATTAGGGTTATGGGTTCCTGCATTAGCCCATGAACCACCTATAGTGATTGTATCCGTACTTTGTGTTTGTGTCAGCGTGTTGCCTGCCAGGATTGTTAGGTTTTTCTTTATTTCAAGTTCAGCACCATTAATCACCAGGGTGGAAGCTGTGCCACTAAGAGTAACTAATTTTGCTGTAGCATCAGCATTTATATCAATTGTGTATGCACCAACAACATGGGTATTATCAATCACGACCGTCGAATTTTCATCTGGCACGGTACCTCCTGTCCAGTTTCCCCCATTATTCCAGTCACTGTCACCGCCCAAACCTGTCCAGTATTTAGCTCCAGTATATGTCCAGTCAACCAAATTGCCAGGGTCACTCTCGTATGCTGCACCTTGCCGTGTTCCCCCTGCGTTAACAAAGGTAATTGCGGATGCACCGGTATTGTTTTGTCTGATAATGTTGTTTGCTGGCCCATCGTAGAATTTGACATCATTCAATGTTAAAGGTGTTCCAATACTAATCAGACCGTCGGTCAAGGTTATGTAACCGTTACCTATTCCACCAATAAATTGGCCATTGGTAAAATTATTGGTTGTGTTTATGGTCCCTCCTAAAAATTCCATCCCGTTGACCCGGGTATTCTCAATGGAGTAATACTTGGCATGTGTGATTCCTGAGTGTTGTTTAAAAGAATAGGTTCCGGAAACCGCCCCCATTGTTGCTGGCCCTTCCTCAGTTCCCACAATTCGGAAAATACCGTAGTTATTAATGGTTCTGCTATTGGCTATCTTAAGTTCGGCCAGCGAGTCAATAATTAGCTCACCGCCTGCACCAATCTCTACATCACCATAATTGGCATCGGTCAACGAAAGGGTTTGGTTGTTGAGACTGAATTTTCCGTTTGACACAACCAGGTTTGGGGCAGCTGCCCCCCGGATCATTGTCATTGGGCTTTGAAGCTGGTATTCTGCCGTTCCTCTGAACGTTACTTTGCGAATCTGGTGCAACGTTCCTGGATTAAAGTCAAAAGGTCCAACATTTCCTTCGAAATATAGCTCAGGGTATTGTCCGTAGTATCCAAGCATCTGGAAGTTTCCACCACTGTTATCGAAATTTCCGCCGACATATATTTTGTCCCAATAATTATAGAAAATACCTTGTTGAACAGTAAAATCATTCAGCACTCTTAAATCATTGGCAAGTCTGACGTTATTGCTAGTTCCCGGGGAAGTCGGATAAAGACGCGTCCAGGTATTGTTGTCGCGGTTATTGATAACTAAATTGTAGAATTGTTTGCCAGTCCTCCCTGTATGATCCGCCTTTATGCTATCACCAGTGTAGATATTGGAATGATCACCATAAAAAGTAACTGTACCACTTCGTGGTATAAATTGTCCTGTTTTCGAGGAATCGGCATTCCAAATATTATTATACCAATGCATTTCCAACGAAATGTTGTAGGATGTCAAGCCACCGTCAGGACTAGCATCCAGTACTGCGGCGGTATCTATAGTAATTGAACCACCCACGGTCTGGTTTTCGTTTAAAAATTTGGTTCCGTTTCCTGTAAAATACATATTGTAAAATCCACCCGCATCAATAGTTTGATCTTCTCCATTAAAATAGAGCGTGGCACTGTGCGAAAAATTCCCATCGTTGTTAATAAAATCTCCTTTCAGATAATGGTTGTACCATTCCCCTCTTACGGTTGCACTGTTTATTACAATATCCCCTTCAATATTGAAAGGGTTATCATAAAAACGTTTTAGCCCAGCTCCCGTAAACTCAAGCGTGGGGTAAAGGGTTGAGGCGTTGTAGTTTCTGAGTAATTGATCTTCGGTCGCACCGTTGAAAACAATTTTGGCACCACTTGACCATAACAATTGACAGTCAGGCCTTACAATGAGGTCTCCTCCAATATACAAGGTATTACCATTAAGGTTAAAATCGCCTCTGTCCTGGGTAAATATCAAGTGTCGTGAAATTGTAAAACCTGTTGTGGTATTTACCTGTGTACCCGAGGGCTTGTCGATGGTGATACTGTTAAACAAACTTCCATTACCTGCCTGTACTGTAACATTTTGGGTTCCCGTGCCATTAAACAAAACCGAACTGTTTGTTTGTGAAGTAAAAACACCATCAGAGACGTTACTCCAATTACCTCCTATTGTTATAGAGTGGGTTAATGCATCAACGGTAATACTATTTCCTATGGTCAGGTTCCCGTAAACGGTCATATTACCACCCAACGTTTTTGTACCGGATCCACCAAATTCCACATGCCAAAAGGTTGCCTGCGATATTATTTGATCGCCGGTTCCGATAAAAGAAACGGTTGGTCTTCCTGCGCCCGAGACACTGGCGTCGATATAGGCATTGGTTAAATTCCAGTCCCCGTGAATACGGTGGTTTGGATTATGCATTGGAAAAGAACTCCGCAATTGGAATGTTGGTGAGCCGTTTACCCGTGAAATATCACCAAGTACAACTATACCGGCTGGTTTATCTACCCGAAAAGTACCGCCATTACCACCAAATTCAAGATTACCGTAAGTAATTGTTGGAATGGTAATGGTTCCGTTGGCATCATAGCGTACTGTTGAATTCGCGTCTAACGTTGTAGTGGCAAAAGAATTAATACTGTTGTTAAATTGGTTTCCACCCACCATAATTATTACATTGTCGCCCAGTCCAAAATTGCCGGCAGCCTGTCCATCAACGCGGTTGTTGTTAAAGTCCACCTGCATACGCAGTGACTGATTAGAAGAAGTATTTATAAATTGTAAATCGCCGGCAACATAGAAATCGGTTATATTATCAGTAATATCGGTTGCGTTGTTTCCAACAAAATATTTTGTCCGGACAGCTGTGGGATCAATGTTGGTAATCGTAAAATTATTAAACTGATAAATGCTTGCAGGGCCACGACGATAAAAATATTGGTCAACATCAACCCCGGCAAGGGTAAATGTACCGCCAGTCTGATTAATGTGGGTCTTTCGGTTGTCGTTATTATAGTCGTCGTAAACATTTCCTGTAACAGTAACATCGTTGTCAAGGATTTGAAAAACAATTGAGTCGTTGTTTTGAGAATAGAGGTATAAATTTCCATCGACATTAATATTCCCACCTAGGGTTTTGCTTTTATATTGCAGATAGAGGTGCGGATAGTCAATCCCTCCTCTGATGGTTTGGTCAATATTCCAATCGTAACGCACAAATGAGCCGGCCTCATGCGTATAAGAACCAAACCCCGAAGGATAGTTATCTGTCCCTCTGCAATAAAGGTTTGTGTTGGTTGCCTGCGTCAGGGCTTTACTTCCGGTACCTGTTACAGCAGAGTTGTTTCTAATAACAAGGTATCTTTCAATAAGATTCAAATCACCTTGTACGTGCAATGTTGTATTGCTAGCATCTCCATTTCCAATCCAAACATAACCAGAAATTTCAATGTCGGCAGCTCCGAAAGTTATTGTGTTTCCGGGAGTATTGTGGTAAATGCTGTTTCCACTAGGTGAATTCAAAATTACTTTATTGGTAAACTGTGCCGTCCCTTCAAGCCTGACGTTTCCCGAAAAAGTATGGGTTTGTCCTGCTGCACCGTCAGTAACGGTAGCTGTTGAATAAATAAAAAATGTATTGGTAACACTTAAATTCCCATAAATGGTTTTAAGACCGGCATATTGTGCATAGAGCTCGTAAAACTGCACCGTTCCGGCAATGGTTATGTTTTGGGCTGTAGCGCCGTACCATTGTGTTTGTCCTGCTGTTGCCTTGTATTCAGAACCTGATTGTACCTCCCAGTTTTTATCGAACCGGTTGTTTGTTGATGTGTTAACTGTTGAATTATTCCCTACCAAAAAGTTGCCGTTTACGGTTATGTTTCCCGAAATGGATAAAATTCCGCCTCCGTTGACCGTCAAATTATTAAAAGTAGCCGTTGAAGATATGGATTGAACAAGTGGAGCATTTAATTCAAATGTACTGGTGTTGGCGTTAAACGTACCCAATCGCAAGAAGTTGCCTGCTAAAGTGTGAGTAAAAGCTCCTGCGTTGAATGTTGTCCCTGTTGAAATTGTAAGATTTCCTTTTATGTCCAAAACCCGGGCAGCCGTTGTAGTGCCGCTTGAAACAGTGAGGTTACTTAAGATTGGGGAGTTAGCTCCCTGCAAGCTAACTGTTCCTCGTGTAAACAGGTTAACAACCCTGCTGGAAGTTGCCGGACGGAGGTTTATTGTTCCGTTGTTCACTAAATTTCCTCCGTTTAGGGTAAGTTTGTGGGTTGCTCCGGTAGAACCTACCAGAATTGAACCAGTAGCGTTCACTGTTATAGTCCCATTTACCCACATCGAACGAGCCGTGGCATCGTTTCCAAAAGTCAGGGTGCCAGAAACATCCAGAATGGCAATGTTTACGCTGTCATTTACTATAATCTCGTGACCAACCTGAATGTAGTAGGTGTCTGTGGCGGCTACAATAGAGGCAGGACTTGTTCCTCCTCCACCAGGTAATGTGTTCCAATTCGTCAATGTGTTAAAATTCCCGTTCCCTTGGGAGTAGTAGTTTGCCGAGAAAACAGAATTTGCTGCCGTTATGGTCAACATTACGATGGTTAACCTGATTAACTTCATAGTATTGGTTTTCATATAGTTGTGTGGTTTTGTTTTCAACCTTGGAGACGAAATAATTTAACAGTTAAATGTACGTATAAGTTGAAATTTAGTGTCTTGTTTCATTTTCGTGTATTGTGTTTTTTTGTGTCTATTTGACGAAAGAATCAATTTATCTGACCAATAGGTCAAACATGACAAACCACCGTGCAATATTGACCTTTTTTTTTTGTTTAATTGTCATGAATTCAATGATTTAGATTTGTGAAATTCTATGAGGGGTTATTTGCTTCTTTTGATAAGCCATAACTGTCTAAGAAAGTGCAAGTTTACATTATTTTCCGAGATTTTAGCTACAAAAAAATAGTTTTTGTTTTCTTTGCAGAAAAAAGTATGCTGGCTATTGTTGTTTATAACCACAGGCAATTTGGGATGGTGGCTCGCGCCGTATGGCTTTTTCAAGCCGAAGGGCATAAGTATAACATTGAATTTCTTGATGAAACCGCGGCAAAAAAAAATGCTATTCCTGAGGAATTTCAGACGCTAATTGTTACGTCGGAACAAAATTCTGACAATAAGTTGTTTGCCAAATATGGCATCCGAAAATTCTCCACCCTTCGTGAATTCTTAAACAAAGTACCTTCTATTGACATTGAAAAACTTATCAGGCCACATGTTGAAAAAGTCAACGCCGAACTGATTTCACTTTCTATTGATGCGAATATACCTGTTTACTTAAAAGAACTTCAGAACGTTGTAAAATCGGACCTGTTAGAAATACGAAGAAATAATGTTGATTTTGAGTTTTCTTTTCAGCTAAGAGAGCAAGGGTTATCCTATTCCTTGCGTCTTATGGAAAATGCCGATGAAGTGAACTTGTTTGGAAAAGAAATCATTACGGTTAGCAATAGCCCTGCTGTATTTATCTTCGACAAGAGACTCTATTTTGTTGAGCCTCTCCGTGCTGCTCAGATAAAATTATTTAGTACAAACAAAACAGTAGAAGTTCCACAACGTGTTGTTAAAACCTATTTTGACACTTTTATTTTGAAAATTCTTGCACATTACGATGCCAAGGCTTTGGGGTTTAGTATCGAAACTAAAAGTGTAAAACCCTCCGTGAAAATGTTGATCAAAGAGGGCATTTCGCAGGATTACGAAATTGAACTGTGTTTTGTTTATAATCAGACAGAAGTTAGCCCCGATTCCATTGGATCGCGTTTTTTGGTGCAACCTTCAACGGGAATGAATGTAGTCCGATATGCACGCGATATTGCGCATGAAACCGAAGTGTTGAATAACCTCACCGAAGCTGGTCTGAGAAGGATATCGGGTTCTGTGTTTGTGCCTTCCCGCAAATATTTTAATGTCTTTAGTTGGCTAAACAGTAACCATGCATTATTGGAGTCATTTAACATTGATATTCAACTACCTACCGAAAAAAGTAATCTTTTTGTCGGGAATATTGAGCGTGTTTTTTCTGTCCGAAAAAGCATTGACTGGTTTGAAGTGTGCGGTGTTTTGAAAATTGGGGAATTTGAAATTCCTTTTACAAGACTCCGGAAATATATCTTGAACCAAATTCACGAATTTGTTCTTCCTAACGGCCAGGTGGCATACCTTCCCGATGAATTGTTTGCCCAACTGAACCCCGTTTTTGAAATGGGAAAAGTTCTTTATGACAGAATCCTTATTAACCGGTTTCATGGCGATATGCTTCTTGAATCAGGTTTCGATATCGAAAGAGTTGAAATTGAAGCTGTTGAACTGAACGAGAAACTAAGCACACTATTACCTCCGGAAATGCCGATAACACTTCGTCATTATCAGCTAAAAGGGTTTCAATGGCTTGTAAACCTGCAAAAATACAGGGTAGGCGGAATTCTTGCCGATGATATGGGATTAGGTAAGACACTACAAACCATTGCGTTGCTTTTATTTTTTTATAGCAACGGTTCGACAAGTAAAAAAGAGCAAGTAAAAAAGAACGTTCAGTTAAATATCTTCGATGAACCTGCGCTTAGCGGCTGTCCTTTAGCACCATCGTTAATTGTTGTTCCAGCATCGCTGACCGAAAACTGGAAAAATGAAATCGGGCGTTTTGCCCAATCTTTGAAGGTTTTTATCTATGCCGGGCAACAGCGGTTTAATTTCCTTAAAAATCTTAATGACTATCACATAGTAATATCGAGCTACGGAACAGTCAGAAACGATTTGGACAGACTGGCGTCCTTTGAGTTTGAATACTTGATTTTTGATGAAAGCCAGATGGTCAAAAACCCCGATTCGGCTACATATTCAGCTGTATCAAGTTTGAATGGAAAATACAAAATCACACTGACAGGGACTCCGGTAGAAAATTCGCTTGTTGACCTTTGGGCCCAAATGGAACTCATTAATCCTGGCTACCTTCTACCTTTGAAGCAATTTAAAGACAAATTCGTTACCGAGATTGAAAAATTTGGAAATACGGAACGTTCTGCCGAACTTAAGAAATTAATTGCCCCTTTTGTTCTACGCCGGACAAAAAGTGAAGTAGCCCGGGAACTTCCTCCAAAGCATGAACAAACCATTTTATGTTCAATGACCGAAGATCAGGAAAAGCTCTATGTTGCAGATTTGTCTGCCGTTAGAAATGAGTATCTGAAATTGCTGGAAAAAGAATCGATACAGTCTAGGCCAACAATTTACGCACTAAAAGAACTGATGAACCTGCGTTTATTGGCTAACGATCCACGAATTGCTGGGCATCCTGAGTTTCTCTTCAGTGGTAAATATTTGGTCGTTACATCGCATTTGGATGAGCTTTACGCCGAAAAACACAAAGTACTTATATTCTCTTCTTTTGTTCGCCACCTTAACCTTTACCAGGACTATTGCAAAGGTTTGGGGTATCCGTTCCTAACCCTTACCGGCTCTACACAACAAAAGGACAGATATTTAATTATCAATGAATTTCAGGAAAATCCCGACATTCCCTTCTTTTTCATAAGTTTAAAATCGGGAGGATTTGGGCTAAACCTTCAGGTTGCCGATTATGTTATGCTGCTTGATCCCTGGTGGAATCCACAGGCCGAGAACCAGGCCATAGACCGTGCGCACCGGATTGGACAGGAAAAACATGTGCATGTGTTCCGATATATCACAAAAGATACAGTTGAAGAAAAGATTCAGATTTTGCAGGAACGAAAAAGGCTTCTTAGTGATCAGATAATTGAAAACAACAGTCTGCTAAGATCCTTTAACGCGGAAGAATTGAGAAAGCTATTGTGTTAACAAATAATCCTCCATTGTTTTTATACCTTAAATCCGCAAATAAATCGCTTGAAAAAACTGGAAGCCATGTAAAATAAAGGCTTACAAGACTTGCCCGCTTAAAGGATTTTCACAATTTAGGTGAAAAATTCATCTTAGCGAATGCAGGTTACATATTCTAACTCAGACATCAAAATTTTTGGCGGATTAAATTTTGTTGACCACATAATTAACAACCACGCCATTTACAAGACAACCACCCAGGTACTTGGTAATAGGGGAGATAGGGCAGAGTATTCCTATGCCGATATGCTTCGATCCCTGCTATCATTCGTCATTTGTGGGGGCGGATGTGCCGAGGACATCACCCGGCACTTACGGTCAGAACTGGAGCAATTAAAAGGATTCAAGGTTTGTTCGGCAGATACACTTCTGCGTATGCAAAAGGAACTGGCTACAGAAAAAGAAATCTGCGTTTCGAAAGCCAATATTACACATGAATTCAATATCAATTCAAAACTTAATAAGTTGTTAGTTAGACTTTTACTTCAGACGAGCCAATTAAAACCTACGGAGAAAAAGCACGTTTTCGATTACGATAACCAATTCATTCCCAAGGAGAAATACGATTCTAAGCGCAGCTGCAAACATGCCAATGGTTATTTTCCCGGAGTAGCATCAATCAACAATTTTCCGGTTTATGTTGAAAACCGAAATGGTAATAGCCACGTCAAATATAACCATGCCGAAACATTAAAGCGAGCCTACAAACACCTGTCCGACCACGGTATAAAAATCTACTTTAGCCGAATGGATTGCGGATCCTTTGCAATAGAAAGCAATTCATTTTTCGTTTCATATGTTTATATTTTCGGTTAATATTGATATTCAGTTGTTTAATTAG
>JBBISE010000016.1:0-39376 GCA_037441445.1 Salinivirgaceae bacterium | reverse complement strand
TAGAAATTAATCTCCAAATTTAACTTTTTTCCTAATGCGGATTTTGGGTTAAAACGCCGTATATTTGCCCAATAGCTCGTATAAAAACTTCCTAACATGAGAAACCTTAATGATATAAAGGAGAAGTTAAATAAATCCCTTCCCATGTTGAAAAAAAAGTACCCTATAAAATACCTCGCAGTATTTGGTTCTTTCAGTCGCAACGAAAACAAGGAAACAAGTGACATTGATGTTTTAGTTGAATTCAACGAACCCGTTGGTATCGAATTTATTAATCTTGCCGAGGAATTGGAAGCTATGTTAGAAACCAGGGTTGACCTTGTTTCCCGGAATGCTATAAAACCACAATATTTTGAACAAATAAAAAATGACTTGCAGTATGTCTAAAAGAGACAACTACCTTTTATTACAGGACATTTGTGAGGCTTGCGACAAGATAGAAGCTTACACTAGTGAGATGTCTTTCAATGAGTTTCTTTCCGACGATAAAACAAAAGATGCTGTTATCAGAAATTTTGAAATAATTGGAGAAGCTGCAAATAGGTTATCAGAAAAGGTTCTTCTTCAAAATTTATCACTGAATAAACAACAAATCATTGGGTTACGGAATCGTTTGATTCATGCCTACTTTGGGGTTGATTATCAGATACTTTGGAATATTATCAAACATAATCTTCCGGTACTTAAACAGGAAATCGAAAGATTGGTAAAAAGGCAAGACGGTTAATACTTGTATCGTTTCCCCCACCACCCCTTTAACCTTTCCCTTATGCTTTTCTCAGCGGCATTGCCAGCCGGATGGTAAAATTTGTGTCCATCGAGTTCATCGGGCAAAAACTGTTGCTCAGCAAAATGGCCGGCTGAATCGTGCGAATATTTGTAGTTTTTTCCGTATCCCAGACTTTTCATTAACGAAGTTGGAGCATTGCGCAAATGCAGAGGAACCGGTGCGTTGCTTGTTCGTGCAGCCTCGGCCAGGGCACTGTCAATGGCAAGGTACGCGGAATTGCTCTTGGGCGATGTGGCCAGATAAATTGTAACTTCCGACAGAATTATCCGCGCTTCGGGCATGCCAATCTTGTGCACGGTTTCGAAACAGGTATTGGCCAGCAACAAGGCGTTGGGATTGGCCAGCCCAATATCTTCAGCGGCAAGAATTATTAAACGGCGGGCAATAAACTTCACATCCTCGCCGCCATTTAACATTCGCGCAAGCCAATATAATGCCGCGTTTGGGTCCGATCCACGCACCGACTTTATAAAAGCCGAAATAATATCGTAGTGCAATTCACCTTCTTTGTCGTAAATGGCTATGTTTTCCTGAAGGATGCTGACAACAATTTCGTCGTCAATAACAATTGGCTGGTCTTCCGGTGTATTGTTAACCACTATCTCCAATACATTGAGCAACTTGCGGGCATCGCCACCCGAGTATTGAAACAAGGCATCGGTGGTTTTAACGTTAAAAGCTCGCTTTTTCAATTCTGAATCCTGGTACATTGCTCTTTCGAGCAAGGTTTGCAAATGATTCTTTTCGAGATATTTGAGCGTGTACACCTGACAACGCGACAGCAATGGACCAATAACCTCGAACGAGGGATTTTCGGTCGTAGCACCAATTAAAACAATGGTTCCCATCTCAACAGCCGCCAACAACGAGTCTTGTTGCGATTTGCTAAACCGATGGATTTCGTCAATGAACAACAGCGGAGCCAAAGGGTTAAAAAAACGGGCTTTTTCAGCTTTAGCAATGGTCTCGCGTACATCTTTTACACCTGATGACACGGCGCTTAAAACATAAAACGGCCGATCCATTTTATGGGCAATAATTTTTGCCAGCGTAGTTTTCCCCACTCCGGGTGGTCCCCACAAAATAATATTGGGAATGAAACCTTTGTCGAAAGCCTTTCGGAGTGGTGCATTTGGCGCAACCAAGTGCTCCTGCCCGATATATTCGTCAAGATTTGTGGGTCGGAGGCGTTCAGCCAAGGGTTTGGTTGACATAACGAAATAAGGAAAAAGACATTTATTTGCAAAAATAACCGAAAAGAGGCATTAGAGTACACGATTGTCCTGTAAAGTTCATTGATTCTTTACTTTTGAGCTGAATGACAGCTAAATACGAGACACACCCCGTAAAATAACAAGTTCGCAAACAAAACAAATCAGGGCTAAAGCCACCAGTATTTGCCAAAGAGCAAAAATCGGTTCTTCCGTGTTGACTTCAAAGGGGATATCTGTTTTTGAAAGGTTCCTTAACCCGCGCAACTGGTCTTCTTCACCCAGATATCCCTGAACTGATTCCAAACGGCTGTAATTCAGGGCTATGTTAGCAATATTTCCCTGCTTGGCTTGTAACATCCAGATTCCTGACCTTTGAACCTGATTATGCAGACATAAACTAAGGCTTTGGCGGTTTAGTTGAAAACGGGGAATAATTTGAATACCATCGGGTTGCAGCGACAGAACCGGAAGTTCGTTGGTACTCCAATCGCCAACGGGCACATCAAAACATTGATTACTGACAAGGGTAAAGACAGGCTCAACACCGCTACCAGCAAATTGTACAACATTAATAAACAAGGGCACAAATATTGGATGTTTCGAAATTTCCCTGTTTTTCATCATCTCGGTAGTTGCCATAAAAACCATACCTTTCCCTATAGGGCGGGCAACCAGAACCGGTTCTTTAAGATCAGTTGCCATAAGAATTTCCGAATAGGGAATGAACTGTTGAAAACGCCTCAGCTTTTCAATATTTGGCATCTTGGTATCTTTGTCGATGCTTTGAACGGCACGATTAAAAATATAGTGCTGCAGATTTATTTCGTTGACCATGGCACTTGTTTTTACCGTTCTTCCAGGTTGCGGAAGGGAATAGGATTGTAAAAATCGGCCCTCGGCTTCGAAATTTTCAGTTTCGTCAATCAGCAACACCAAACTGGTACCGGAAATTACACTTTGATGAAGATATTCGGCAATACCCGACGAAAGTTGTCCGGGATTCCTGACCAGAATACACGAAGCCGAATCAATTAAACCCGGGTTGAGATATTCATGCCGAACAACATGTGCGCTGATTTGACCCGAAACAGAGTACAACTTCAGTAACGGAGCATAATACTCTTCGTCACCAACAAGTACTACATGCCTGACAGGATTAACGTAATACGAGAAAAAGTACTGATTATCAAAGACAATGGGGTAATCATCTATCTCAACTCGTCCCCGCACCCATCCTACATTTCCCAACGAAAACGTAAACGAACTGTTTTTTGTCTCCGTTTGCTCCAAATCAATGGACTGAACGCTAGTAAGCGTGTCGTTCAGATATAACCGTACCGGAATGTTCGAACGGAATTTCGTGCCCCGGTTGGTTATCCTTACACGAAGGTTTTGTGCAATACCTGCGTTGCGGAACGGAGTGTCAAACCACGCGGTATCAATTACCACATTTTCAGGACTATCGGGGTCGATTTGAACAGGAACAATGGTAATGCTCGTATCGACCATTTCGAAAAACGAACGCCAATAGTTTTCCTGCATGTCGGATACAATCCAAATCTGAGGTTGTGTCGTCCCCTCGACAGGTGATAGCAACTGCAATAAAGAATGTACTGAAATGGTTGTAGCCGAATAAGTTATGTTATTCATTACTCCCTGGACTAATTGAGGATTTATTTTTTCGGAAATGATTCCGGTGTGCGAAATTATCTTAACTGGAGTGGTTTCGGGAAACGTTGATATTCGCTTGATAACATATTGCTTGGCTTGTTCAAGTAAATTTCCGTTGCGGTTTTCGGCTTGCATGCTCAACGAATTGTCAACAAAAACGACCACCGACGAGGATTGTCCTTGTACCGACTTATTTTCGTCAAGCATACGGGGCACGGAAAAGGCAAGGACTAAAAATCCTATAACCAACATCCTCAACAACAAAAGTAACAGATTATTGAGCTTTCGCGTCCGCCGGCTCTCCTTCTCGACCCGCTTCAAAAAAGAGGTTTGGCTAAAATAAATAACTTTGTGGCGGTGCAGGTTGATTAAATGGATAATTAGCGGAATGGCCATCAACCACAAAGCCCACAAAACAGAAGGATATAAAAACTGAACCATATTCTTTTCTTCAGGAACACAAAGAAACGTAAAAAAAACAAAAATGACGAATCTCGTGGCGATAAAAACAAATTCCTATTTTTGTACTCTTTTTTATGGAACAAGACAAAATCAATGCTTAAAATAGGTCTTTTATCAGACACCCATGGGTGGCTAAATCCTCGAATATTAACTCATTTTCAAAGTGTTGATCAAATATGGCATGCCGGTGATATTGGCAGCTACAATGTCATTGAGCAATTACAAACGTTGGCTCCGGTGAAAGCGGTTTACGGAAATATTGATGGAGCAGAAATGCGCCGCGAGTATCCTGAAATTATGGAATTTACAGTCGAAGGTGTTTCAGTTCTAATGACCCACATTGGCGGATATCCCGGGAAATATGCTCCGGCGGTCAAACACCGGATTTATGCAAATCCTCCGCGATTGTTTGTTTGCGGACATTCGCATATTTTAAAAGTAATAAATGATAAATCACTTGGATTGCTACACCTCAACCCCGGAGCAGCGGGTCGTTATGGCTTTCACAACGTGGCTACGGTTTTACGTTTTAACATCGACCGTGAACAAATCAGCGACTTAGAGGTTATAGAATTCAATAAAAACAGCGTTGAATAATTGCGGAAAGCATGTCAAACTACTCCATTAAAGACCTTGAACAACTTACGGGAATAAAGGCCCACACCATTCGTATCTGGGAGAAACGGTACAACCTGGTTTCGCCCGAGCGAACCGATACAAATATCCGTTACTACACTGACGAGCAACTAAAACGGTTGCTAAACCTGTCGTTGTTGAACAAAAATGGATACAAAATATCGAAACTGGCCACCATGGCCGATTCCGATCTTTGCGCCGAAGTAAACAAACTCAATTCGGGTCTGACCGACAACGCTTTGCAGATTGAACATCTGATTACGGCCATGATCAATATCGACGAAGCCTCTTTTTCCCAGATTTTAAATAAAGCCATTGTAAAAAACGGTTTCGAGGAAACTTTGCAATCCCTTATTTTTCCATTTCTTGAAAGAGTGGGCGTTCTTTGGTTGACAGGCGTTATAAACCCTGCACGCGAGCATTTTGTGTCGGCCATTTTAAAACAAAAAATCTTTGCTGCCTACGAAAAAATCATCGCACCGTTGGAACCTTCCGCCCCAATTGCCGTGTTGTCGCTCCACGAAAAGGAATATCACGAAATCACCTTGCTAATAGGCAATTACATAGCAAAACGATTGGGTTATAAAACCATTTATTTGGGTCAGAGCGTTCCCTTTTCCAGTCTTGCTGATGTTGTGCAATTTACTAAACCTAAAGTACTAATTACCAATTTCGTTACATCACAGGAAGACAATTACATTGAATCTTACCTGAAAAAAATCAGCGAGCATTTTCCCGAAGTTTCCATTTTGGCCGGTGGATTCCAGATGAAGGGTCTAAACATTTCCCTTCCTAATAACGTTTTTAAGGTAACCAATGCCCCGGAATTGAAAGATACGTTGATTCATTTAAAGGAGAGAAAATTGAGTTAACTTATAACAAATATACATGATAAAGACCGGCCTACTTACCCTAACCGCTTCACTACTAATTGGTTGTTCGTCTATGAAACAGGAGCTCCTGAACGTCACTGTAAAAAATGTTGATATCAGCCGGTATCAGGGCCGCTGGTACGAAATTGCCCGGTTCCCCCACAGATTTGAACAAGGATTGGAAAATGTTTTTGCTGAGTATGGCTTACGCGAAGACGGAAAAATTAGTGTTTACAATTACTGCTACAACAAAGAGAAACAAAAAGTGAGCGAAATCCGTGGATATGCTTGGGTTGAGAATAAAAACTATCCGGGAGCTTTAAAAGTCCGCTTTTTTTGGCCATTTGCAGCTCCTTACCTGATTGCCGATCTTGACACCGAAAACTACCATTGGGTTCTAGTAACCAGTCCGTCAAGAAAATACAACTGGATTTTGTGCCGGGAAACAAATCTTGACAACACCATTTTACAGCAAATACTCCAGCGGGCACACGAAATTGGCATTGATACAACCCGGTTCGAATACGTGAAACATGACAACCAGACAGGAAAATAGCCCGGTTGTTGTCTTCTGGTTTCGCCGCGATCTCCGAATCGATGACAACCACGCCCTTTACGAAGCGCTGAACACAGGGTTACCCGTAAAAATTGCTTTTATATTCGACACCGAAATAATCCGCAATTTCAAGTCCGACGACGTCCGATTTAGCTTCATCTTTAATCGATTACAGGAAATTAATCGTAAACTTGCCCAATACGGACAATCGGTGCACCTTTTTCATGGTACACCAACCGAAGCATTTGAGCAAATGGTTGGGCGGTGGAACATGATAACGGTTTTTGCCAACGAGGATTACGAACCGGCAGCCCAAAAACGTGACAATAATATCAATCAATTTCTCGCCGGCAAAGGAATTGAGTTCAAAACATACACCGATCAGATTGTTTTTCACCCCAATCGGGTTTTAAAACCCGATGGTAAACCCTACACGGTTTTCACTCCTTTTGGGAAACGTTGGAGACAAAGGCTTTCAGAAATTCAGATACCGGTTTTTGATTCCGAAAAGTTGTTACAATTGCGGAAAGAGAGGGCTTGCGCAGTAGTTGAATTACCGAAACCCGAAGGAATTATTCTGACAGGTGCAAAACGTAAGGCCGCTTTTCCTGAACCCCAATTAATCCAGGAATATGATCAAAAACGCGATTACCCGGCGTTGGACGCCACATCGCGGGTTAGTGTTTTGCTGCGTTTTGGATTGATTTCCATTCGCCAATTGGCTCAAATGGCTATAAAAGAAAGCAATACGTATTTGAACGAACTAATTTGGCGCGAGTTCTACATGAGCATCCTGTTTCATTTCCCACACACTGTAAACCAATCATTTAAAAAGAGATACGACGCCATTTCATGGAATCTGAACGAAGCCGATTTTCAACGCTGGTGTTGCGGCGAAACCGGATACCCCATTGTCGATGCCGGAATGCGCCAGTTGAATGCTACCGGTTTTATGCACAACCGGTTACGCATGATTACAGCCAGTTTTCTAACAAAGCATCTCCTCATTGATTGGCGATGGGGCGAAGCCTATTTTGCCCAAAAGCTCCACGATTACGAACAATCCAGCAACGTGGGCGGCTGGCAGTGGGCAGCATCGACCGGAAACGATGCCGTACCGTATTTCCGAATTTTCAATCCAACGCTGCAATCCAAGCGTTTTGATCCTCGGAACGAATTTATTCGTCAATGGGTTCCAGAATTTGAGAGTCTGTCCTATCCAAAGCCCATGGTTGAGCATGGGTTTGCGAGGAAAAGGGCGTTGGAAGTGTATGGTAGGGTATAACTCTAATTGTTCAATTTTTCAATCTCTGTTTCCGATAGTCCTGTAAATTCAATAATTTCGTCTATGGGCAAGCCCTTTGCTTTCATCCGTTTTGCAATTTCAATTTTGCCTTCAATTTTGCCTTTTTTTTCCAAGTTGCTCGCCTTCAACTCTGGCAGTATTCAAAACATCGTTGTCGCGAATAAAATTGACCAAATATTTCTCGTAGCGTTTTCGTTCTTCGTCCGACATGTTTATTTCGGCCAGCTTTTGTTCGGCCTTGTCAATGTTCTTTGATGTGGAACCTGCCGCCACTTCGCTGTTTTTGAAAATGTATATCCATTCGTCTATACGTCTGGTAATAATATTCTTATAGCGCTCGACCGTAATAAGGTAATACTCGGGAAAAATCTCTTTGTCCACCATCTTGTATTTGGGTGCCAAGGCATCGGGAATCGCCTCGCGATGTTTAATTTTTAGATGTTCGCCGGTATTTAGGCCTTTAAAATTGGTGGTTCCGTAATAAATGTAGTCTTCGCCGATGCCCAAATTGAAATATAAAATGCTTATGGAAATAACTTTGCTTACATTCGAGAAATTGCTGCTTAGTTTTTGGTGCTCGACTATTATTTTCGAGGTGGAATACATCAGACTTTCCAAATAATCGGTTTCCCTGGTGTTTTGTATTTCAATGTATATTTTCCGGTTTTGCGAGTCTTGTATAAGCATGTCAACCCGTACAAACTTGTCGTTTTCCTCTTTTTGATTTGTTTCGCTCTCTAAAATCTGCAATATTTTTATGTTGTCGTCTTCCAACAGCGCACTTAAAAACCCTTCGAGGATATCAAAATTTGCCTTATCGCGGAGCAGGGTTTTCATTGCCCAGTCGAATCGTATCAATTTTTTGTTACTCATGGGGTTGTCTTTTTGTTCGACGGCACAAATTTAATCATTTTCCTTTGGTTTCTCGATACCATTGCTACATTTTCTCCCATCAAACCAGCCTTTCGACAACCAATTATACAGCCACTGTGCATTTTTCTTTCTAACGATGTTATATTTCTTGAGGAAAGTTACAACAAATTGAAAAGTATCATTATATTCGTAACTGTCAATTTAAATTTAATTCTACCTTAATTCCGAAGCAAAAATATTTGCATGCAAATTTAACCCTTTTATGGCTCTCTTATAGGATTTACCGGGTAAATTTTCTGAAAATACTTGTTGCTACGTTGGGGTTGGCGAGAAGAACAGATAAGAATTGCACTCTTTTGTGAAAACTATGGAAATTCGAAAGCATACCAATGGTCTCAAAATCAGACAGTAAATCATAAAACGCTATACAGGGAAAATAACCATTGGCATGTTTGCAGCTGCGCTTAGAATCGTATTTCTTCGTGGGAATGAATTGGTTATCGTAATCGAAAACGTACTTTTTCTCCGTAGGTTTTAATTGGCTCGTCTGAAGTAAAAGTCTAACTAACAACTTATTAAGTTTTGAATTGATATTGAATTCATGTGTAATATTGGCTTTCGAAACGCAGATTTCTTTTTCTGTAGCCAGTTCCTTTTGCATACGCAGAAGTGTATCTGCCGAACAAACCTTGAATCCTTTTAATTGCTCCAGTTCTGACCGTAAGTGCCGGGTGATGTCCTCGGCACATCCGCCCCCACAAATGACGAATGATAGCAGGGATCGAAGCATATCGGCATAGGAATACTCTGCCCTATCTCCCCGATTACCAAGTACCTGGGTGGTTGTCTTGTAAATGGCGTGGTTGTTAATTATGTGGTCAACAAAATTTAATCCGCCAAAAATTTTTATGTCTGAGTTAGAATATGCAACTTGCATCTGCCAAGATGAATTTTTCACCTAAATTAGTGAAAATCCTTTAAACGGGCAAGTCTTGTAAGCCTTTATATTACTTGACTTCCCGTTTTTTCAAGCGATTTATTTGCGGATTTAAGAATATTTTTCAATTCGTAGGTTGCACAAGTTGAACTAATTTTCTACCTTTGCAATCCCAAATTCAGAAAAGCATCTTGCCCAGATGGTGAAATTGGTAGACACGCTACTTTGAGGGGGTAGTGTCCGTAAGGATGTGCAAGTTCGAGTCTTGTTCTGGGCACCAAAAACATCAAAAGCCTCTTGTAAGTCATATGCTTACAGGGGGCTTTTGGTTGATATCCGATGTAGTTAACAGGGGATTCTTTTATTCCTTATCCTTAAAAAGCCGAACACTAAAGCCGCTCTTATTGTCGCTGTTATATACGCTTACACTTCTGTAATTGTCAAAACAGAAAAAATGCCATCCGTCTTTTTCATCGTATTCGGTTGAGCTCCAAAAGTAGGCGCATCCTTCCAGGTCTTCAAATTCGCCCGGTGCTTTACGTGCACCGGCCATAAGAGCCTTAAAACCAGAAGTTCCTCCATTGACCACAGCATTGAAGACGGCTTCTTCTTCATTGCCCAGAAATTTGTACAAAGTATTCCACTCCTCAGCTGTGGGAAGGTGCCATCCATCGGGAACTATGCTATTGGCAGTTTCCCATCATAAAGGTAGCTGTACTTTTTAATGTTGTCAGGATTGTTGTCATAGACCCAGAAGTTTCCTGAGTCGGGTTTGTGGGCAAAATTTTCGGCCATCATGGTTTGTTGTCCAATGGTTACAACCGGGTAAACTTTACCATCGCGAACATCCTTAAACTCTATTGCCAATTTTTCGGAACAGGAAAAAATGGTTACAGCAGTTAACAGTAGAAAAAAGAGTGCTTTCATTCGTTCTTCGGTTTTAGTTTTTGACAACCGTTTAGCTTGGGTTTATAAGTCCAATGAATATTTCCTTGCGTTTACTGAAAATGCCCAATTAATTTACCCGGTCGGAGAATTGCAATCGCTGTTGAGTTAAAACTTCAAGGTAACGTTTTGAATCAAATCGGCATGAACGCTAAGGGGAACAGGGCTTACTTTGACAAGCCTTTCCAGAATGGTTTGTTGTTTCTTGTCAAGATTGCATTGAGTGAAGTCGAACTCGACCTTAATTTCGGCAACACGGCGTGGATTTTCAGCCATTATTTTCCATGTGCGTGCCGTTGCCCCATCAATGCTGAACCCGGCAGCCTGTGCCTTAATTCCCATAATTGTCAGAATGCAACTGGTGAGCGAGGCGGTCAACATATCGGTAGGTGAGAAATATTCGCCCTTTCCGTGGTTATCGACGGGTGCATCGGTAATGATTTTATTGCCCGACTGAACATGTTCAGCCTCGGTACGCAAATCGCCCAGATATTTTGTGCGTATGGTCTCCATTGTATGCATAAAGAATCTCCTGTTTTGTTTAATTTGATAATTAAACCGTTAACAATGGAATTTGTTCTGCATTATCTTAAAGAATCCGGCAGGTTTTGTAAAAATAGAGGGTATTGATGTGCCTGTTGAAACTTATAATTTCCTAAACGCTCATGGAATACTTCCATGGTTTGGGGTGTTGGCCTAATCCCTCCAAAATTATAAATTCCCCTGCTTCCAAACACGCCCAAACAGTTTCGGATGTTCGATGCAGGGGCCGTTTCATAATTAATGGTGTTGGATTGCTCAAAAACAAATTCGGTATAGTTCTTTTCTGCAATTGCGTAGTGAAATGCAATTTTCCCCAGAAATCTTCTTTCTACAGCGCGATCTAGCGAATCCAGCACTTCTGTAAATCGTTTGAAAACAAACCGGGTCGAAACGTAATAAGCTTTGCTTGTATCCCTTGCAAAGATGTCTGTAATCCTTGTCTTTCCAGGTGTTATTAATACAGTCTCTTTTTTTATTGTGTTATCTGGAAAGACATCATAGTAAGTCAAAGATATTTTGATGTCATATCCGTATGCTGCCGAAGGCATTTAAAAAACGCAACCAAAACGGCTGGTTGTAGTGTTTAGAATATCTACGGACGACCCTGCTCCAGGATACTGATGTTCAAAGCCATAAATTGGAGTAATGGTTGAATGCCCTACCAAACCGTCGTCAAACACTAAGTTTAATTCGTATTTGTAATTCTCGCCATTCAACAGTGAATCACGCAAAACATAAACATGGTGCCGTTCTCTTGCGAATACTGCATTTCCATTAATATTAACACTGTCTTTATCAATATATTCTTTCTCAAAAATGTAGGATTGCAGAAATTCGTCATTCTCGTCGTACACATTCAATCTGACATCGATATCATAATTGTATTGAATACTGTCGGGGTCAGTGGCCATGTCTAAAGCTGATTGATTTCCAAGGAATGCTCGGTTTATTCTGACGTAATGCATTGATTTATAAGGGTTAATAACAGCATCAACCACGGGCATGTTCTGCCATGTGTCAACGATGTCAATTTCTGTTTAACAAGCAATAAACATGGTGGAAAGCAAGATCAGGAGTAATTGTGTTGATTTTATTTATTAATGTGTTCTTTAGTATAGAAAAAATTGGGTTCCAATAGTAGAAAAAAGTTGATAACGGCTAGAAAAATATTTTCAATACTTTGTGTTTTACCTGTACCTCAAATTTTGTATTCACTTCCCATGGATTTCCGTCAACGTGCGACGCTGTGGGGGTTTGGGTTGTAATGACAGCTTGTTGGGTTTGAATGATTTCAATGTAGCGGCATTTGTGCATTGCACGGGTGAACATTCGGGCAATGACCACAGGAATGGCCAAAAAAGGAAAGGGTTTTAGAATGCAAACCTCCATCAGGCCGTCATTCACTTCCGAAATGGGTGAAATTACCGCATTGTTGCCAAATTGCGACGAGTTGGCAAACGCAATCAGCAGTACTTTTCGCTCAACGGTTTTTTCATTAATTTCAATCGTTGCCGTTATGGGTTCGAACTTGAAATAGGCCTTCACAACCGACTGTATGTACGAAATCAGGCCTCGTTTGGCACTTTCGGCAAATTTGTGGGCAACCTGAGCATCAAACCCTATCCCCGAAAGGTTCAGAAAGGGCATGTCATTGAAATAAACCATGTCAATGTCGTGAGCCGTTCCGTTTTTAATAGACAACAAGGCTTTGCGTGGGTTCAAGGGAATATGCAGATGTCTTGCCAATCCATTGCCTGAACCGCATGGTACAACGCCCAAATTAGCTTTAGTGCCTACAAGTCCCTGTGCAACCTCGTTTAGGGTTCCATCGCCACCCACTGCCACAACAATATCGTATTTTGAGGCCAATTCCCGCGCAAGTTGGGTGGCATGGCCGGCATATTCGGTTTTGTAAATGGACGCAGAATAATGGTTTGTGTCAAAAACCTCTGATATCTGACCAATTATCTTCTCTTTCTGATGGGTTCCCGAAATAGGGTTGACAATAAATGCGATGTTCATTTAAAGGATTTCTATATTCAATGCAAATGTAACAAAAATCTCGTTTTTGATACAGCCAAGACTTAACAAATCATATCAGTCAAATTCCTGGCCCGGAGAACAAATTTCTGTTTCTGGTGTTATTTCTCTAATTATAAACAAACGTACACTTTAAATTATGAAGAAAAACATGGGAACGGCAGACAAAATAATCCGCTTGGTTATTGCTGCCATTATTGCTGTACTGTATTTTACAAACGTAATTTCGGGTACATTGGGTATTGTTTTTTTGATTGCCGCCGGTATTTTTGTCCTTACTAGTCTTATCGGCTTCTGTGGTTTTTACACGCTTTTTGGTATAAAAACCTGTCCTTCAAAGAAATAACATTATTTTTTTTAAGCGCAAAGGATTGCCTGCCCGGGGATTTGGGTTTTAGTATTGTTTTTTTACTTTTTCAGGGCGAAATCCTTTGCGTTTTAACTATTTAATTTTGAATCAATGACAGCATACGCGCTAATAACAGGAGCGTCCAGCGGAATAGGCCTTGAACTGGCTAAAATTCACGCCCAACATGGGCACAATTTGGTTTTATCTGCTCGCAACGAATTGGCCCATAATGAGCTGAAGGTTGAACTGGAAAGCCAGTACAAAATTTCCGTAAAAGTGTTTGCGGCTGACTTAGGGAAAATTGAAAACTGTAAGAGGCTCTACAACTTTGTTCAAGTTGAGGGAGTTTCCATCACTTATTTAATTAACAACGCCGGTTTTGGAAATTATGGTTTATTTAAAAACACAATACCTGAGGTTGATTAAAACATGATCGATTTGAATGTCCAGGCTCTAACATACCTCACTCACCTGTTTTTACCCGACATGGTTGCACAAGGTTCAGGTCGAATCATGAATGTTGCCTCTACTGCCGGATTTTTGCAGGGACCGTTTATAGCAACCTATTATGCTACAAAGAATTATGTGGTTTCCTTATCGCTGGCTTTATCAAACGAGTTGAAGGGAACCGGTGTGAAAGTCACCGCCCTTTGTCCGGGGCCAACTACCACCAACTTTGCAAAAGCCGCCAATTTAGCCTCTTCCGATTTGTTTAACGCGAAAATCCCCACCGCATACGAGGTAGCACAATACGGCTTTTCATCCATGATGAAAGGAAAACAGCTTGCCATCCACGGATTCAAAAACCGTTTTCTGGTCTGGTTGACACGTTTTGTGCCTCGCTCCTTTATAGCCAACATGGTTAGAAAGGTGCAGGAGATAAAGTGATTTCTGTTTCATAATCCCTCATTTCTTTTGGACAAACTGGCAATGTTCTTGTTTTGTTCGTATTTTTACCCCCTTCAACCTTAAAAATGCGACAAATGAGAATTTTTCTTCCTCCCTTCGTTTTTCTGTTTCTTGCCCTGTCTGTAAATGGGCAAAACTTCCAAAATCTCAGTTTTGGAACCGATTCCACGCTTGAAGTTGTTTCCTGGAATATAGAATGGTTTCCCAAAAACACGCAGACAACTGTAAACTACGTTACCCAGATTATTCAAGCTCTTGATGTGGATGTGCTTGCCCTTCAGGAAATTGATGATACAAATCGTTTCAAACAAATGGTGGCAAACCTCGATGGGTATAGTTGTTATTTCCGTTCGGGCTATTTTGCCGGATTGGCATACATTTACAAGAATACGGTTGTGGAAATTAACGATATCTATCAGATATATACGACCAACCCCTATTGGGATATTTTTCCACGAGATCCTATGGTCATGGATTTCAATTGCATGGGCGAAAACTATATCGTTATCAACAACCACCTTAAATGTTGTGGTGATAACTATATTGATTACAATGATCCTGAGGATGAAGAATACCGGCGTTTGCAAGCTGACAATCTACTAAAAGATCATATTGACTACTATTGGGAAGACAAGAAAGTATTCGTAGTTGGCGATTTGAACGATATCATTACAGAACCAACTACCACCAATGTTTTTATTGATATTTTGAACGACCCTGACAACTATCGGTTTGCCGATATGCCCATTACACAGGGAAACAGCCAGTATTGGTACTATCCATCGTGGCCATCGCACCTTGATCATATTCTTGTAACCAATGATTTGTATGGCGAGTTGGAAACTGAAAATACGTTGGTTCAGACCTTACGGCTCGATCAACATTTCAGCAGTTGGTATCAGTATGACCAAAATGATTCGGATCACCGACCGGTTGGGATTCGTTTTTTTACAGGGTATCCATCAGCAATTTCCGAAAACACAGATGGTCAGATTTTGTCCGTTTTTCCAAATCCCGCCGCCAAGAATGCCACAGTCAGGGTTAAACCCGGAGGAAAACCCCGCTTGGTAAGGGTTTTTGATGTAGTGGGAAATTTAATTTTTTCGGCAGATATTGAGGGTGTATCGGAAAGCATTTTTTTTAACACAGATCATTTTTCTTCAGGAATCTATATGGTTTGCCTTTCCGATGAGGATAGACTAATTTCCAGTGTAAAGTTTTGTGTAGTGCATTAGTTTGTCATCATCAGTAAAACTATAGTAGCTTCGAAGGGGTGTAACCCTGTTGTTTTAAGCTCGATAAGATTCCCTTTTTGATGACAGTTTGATAGTAGCACTCTTCCGCCTAGTCTTGCCGAGGAAAAAAGTTCCGACTCTTGTCCTGAAAAATTCAGGACAATAACAATTTCTTCATCCATAGAAGTTCTTTTATAGGCCAAAACATCTTTGTTTCCAGTATCAATTAACCCCCAACTTCCCGATTGGAGCGACGGGTGTATTTTTCGCAATTCAATAAGTTCATGGTAATAATTTAGCAGGGATGTTTGACTGCAAATTTGTGCTTTTACGTTCACGTCTTTAAAGTTCGAATTTACAGGTAACCAGGGCTTTGCGCATGAAAATCCACCGTTCGCTGTTCCGTCCCACTGCATGGGGGTTCGTGCCTTATCACGACCGTGATAGAATGGCCAATAACGCCTTCCAAGCGGATCCCTTATTTTATGTAGGGGTATAAAGGTGTTGCTCATTCCAATTTCCTCGCCGTAATAAACAAAGGGAGTTCCTTTCAGTGTCATTAACATAAATG
Source organism: Salinivirgaceae bacterium (assembly GCA_037441445.1). Classification (GTDB taxonomy): domain Bacteria; phylum Bacteroidota; class Bacteroidia; order Bacteroidales; family Salinivirgaceae; genus JAAYQU01. The sequence goes on along the minus strand of JBBISE010000016.1, from coordinate 23,467 downwards.
CCTGAATTATTGCTTTTTCGTGCTTGTGGCGTTGAAAAAGGCTCCTGTTATAACTCCGGTCCAAATCGTGGTTTGATAAAACGTTACAAGGCCAACCCGTCATTGGAATGTTATTGTACCACCGCCACAGGGTTGTTGCGTACTCCGATGCATCCCATTCTGTAAAAATTAACGAGAAATCGAAAGCCAGGTGTAGTGCGTCTTTGCCCGTTCCCAGATAACCGGCAGCCAGTTTTGGATTGCCTGGGGGCAGAGTATAGATTTCGCCCACGCTCATCGTATCATCGTAGCTATCAATGATTCCTCGAATCCATCTCATGATTTTCAGTGCTTTGGGGTGATCGCGTGTATAAACCGGTTTACGATGAAACAGAATTTCCCACAACGAGGGATTGTTCCTGAATTTCTTGTCCTTGACAATCATGTTAATAACATCGAAGCGAAATCCGCCAATTCCCATGTCGAGCCAAAACCGCATGATTTTTTCAAATTCCTGGCATAACGCCTTGTTTCGCCAGTTTAAATCGGGTTGTTCTTTAAAAAACGAGTGGTAGTAATATTCGCCTGTGGTTTTGTCTAAAGTCCATGCGGTTGACCCAAAGTTGTTCTTCCAGTTGTTTGGCACTTTTCCATTTACACCGGAATGCCAAATATACCAATCGCGTTTGGGATTGTCTTTCGACGCTTTTGACTCCAGAAACCAAGGGTGTTGACACGATGTGTGATTCATGACCATGTCCATAATAATTCTTATATTCCGTTTCCGGGTTTCTTTAACCAGCTGTCTAAAATCCTTGAGGTTGCCAAACGTAGGATCGATTGAACAATAATCCTCAATATCGTAGCCAAAATCGCGTTGTGGTGATTTGTACATAGGTGAAAGCCAAATAGCATCGACGCCCAGCCAGGCCAAATAATCGAGTTTAGAAATTATTCCCTGCAAATCGCCAATACCATCGTTATTGCTGTCATGAAAACTTCGCGGATAAATGTGATAAACAACCCCGTGCTTCCACCAGATATATTTTACCAACGCCTGTTTGTTTTGCTTTTTTTTCTCTTTATTTTTTTCCTGTGTCATTGACTGTGGTGAAAAAGCCCGATTTACCATCTCATACCTCGGGCATTGGGGAAACTAAAATTCAATGGTCGCAAAAATGTTGAAATTCATTTGGTTGTCAGGAAATAAATCGGGAAGTTGACGTGCAATTTCTTGAATCGATTCCACATTTACCGGTTCCTTTAAATCAACATCGGTCAAAAATCGGTTCAAAATTTTGTCAACTCCATAATCTTTCGAACGTTCTGCGGCTGCTAGGCGGAACGGGCTGTGCCATTGTTTGTTTGACATGTAAAGGATAACCTGTTCGGCCATTTCTTCCTGGTTACAGGAAAGAAATCCTGTTTTGTTATGTTGTATAATGTCTTTGGGGCCTTTGCTTTTGTACGAGGCGACCGGCAGTCCGCAACTGTGTGCTTCAAGTACGGCACAACTGAAAGTGTCAAATTTAGAAGGCAACAACAATAAATCTGCTGCAGCATAAATTTTTGGCAAATCGTTGTGGTTTACCCATCCAAGAAAAACGGCATCGGGAAGGAGTGTTTTTAATTCGCCCTCCGAAGGGCCTGTTCCGGCAAACACAATTTTTACATCAGGATGATGCACTTTAACCTTCGACAAAAGTTCGGGAATTTCCAAAACGCCCTTTTCAGGGCTTAACCTTCCGGCATATAACAAAACCGGGGTTCGATTGGGCAACCCGAAGATGTGCGATTTTGTAACATTTTGAGGGATAAATATTTTGTCAACCCAATGAGCAGTGAGGTGTACACGGCTTTTTTCCAGTCCCATTTCTACACTTGTGAGCCATTTTTGCTGGTCGGTATTCAAAACAAATACCGAATCGAATGAACGGTAAAAAGCCCTTAGCAACCGACGCAAACGGTTCAGATTGTTTCTCTCTAAGTTAAGGGCTTTGCGGGCATACATAAGCCAATCGGTGTGGATATAAAAGTGGGCTTTGGTGTTGAACGCATGTTTTAGGTACAGTCCGGCAAATCCCATCACACCTTCGGTAGAGCAAATGATGCGGTCATAGCCACCCTCTAGGAAAAGAGTATGTACTTCTACGAAATCAGGAATTCTTAGTGATTGCTCCTTGTAAAATGGCAAGGTAATGTCGAGCATGGGTTTTACCACAATTAGGTTTTGGTCAGCTTTAACACTTTTTGAGCATACCAAAATATCGATGGGCAGGTTGCGCTCCTTTATCTCGCGGTGCATTTCCTGCAGTACCATTGAAACCCCGTTTTTGTCGTCGTAGGTATCGGTTAACCAAAGCATTCGTTTGGGGTGTTTCAGAGTACCCAGTTTTTCCGAGAAATTGCTCAGCATCTCTCGGTTGTTGTACAAGACCTTGGCGCTGGTAAAATTCGATGCCAGTATTATGCCCGATGCTAGGAACGGAAACGAAAGACCGTCTAAAAATTCTTGCATGTTAATTGGGCTGAGTCGTTTGTTTTTTCGATTTGTTGATTTCATACCACCAAAAAGGGTGCGAAAGTCACTGGGAATCTCGAACCTATCAATTAGCTGGTCGATGGTTGTATTTTGAAAACTTTTTCCTTGCACTAACTTTTCAATTTTCGATGCCAAGCGGTTATAAAGTATTCCGTTTAGCTTCTGGTTTATCGAATTCACAGAGCGGCTCATTTCTCTAACCATGTCATCGGGTGGTAACTGGTGGGCTTTGGCAATATTTATAGCATCATCAAACACCGGTTTATAGACTTTGGGAACCATAAACTTTTGCGTTCGAGAAGGAGTTTTTCCCATAAAACAATCGTGGAAAAGCTCAATAAAACGCATGGTTATTTTGTGTCTTTGCAACTCGCTGAAGGCGTTGGATGTAAGCAACGAAATCATTTTATCGTTCGTGTCCCCTTTGTGGAGCAAAATACGCATCAATCCGGGGTCTTTCATGTTTTGTGCCACCTGGCATACATAATCAAGAAAGGCAATTGTCAGTTTTTCAGTGTTTTGGTGCATCCCGTAAGGAGCCATGTTTCCCAAGCGAATGGCTTCGAACCCCAATTCCGATAGTTTTGTTGTTTTAGTTCGTTCGGCAAGATTTGGAACATGCAAATAAGTACCGGTATGTCCTGCAAACGTACCCATGTGGGAGTCCGATCCCCCTGAAATCGATTTTTTATAGGGGTTCAGGCTATATTGAAATGGGTCAATACGGAAGTGTTTCGCGTATGCGTCCAATAGTTCAGGTGTCAGGCTTTCCACCCACTTGTGTACCAACAGGTTTTGCCATGTGTCGCGTTGGCCGTTCAATACTTCGAAACGCTCGAATATCAGCGCCATTTTGTTAAAGAAACCGGGATTTATTTTCCCATCGCCTTTGTAATGATATAAAGGATGCGCCCAAATTGTAGGGATTCTGTTTTCGGTGGCGTACTGTTGAAACAGATACACATTCTTGCGGTATTTATCTAGCATTGTTTCCTGTTCAGGCGTAAAACCGTAGGCTAGAACATGAATTCCGATTCCAAAATCAGGAACCATCACACTGAACTCGGTTCCCACAAGAACATCATAGCCTTTGTCCAATAGTTCCCAGCACGAACGGGCATTGTTGTGATTTGTAATTGTAATTAAATCAACCTTGTTTTTTGATAGGATTTCAATCAACTTTTTGGTTTTTAGCCATGTTTCGGGAACATTCAATATCCGGCCAATCAGTTCATCGGGAACATCACTGTTGTGATCATGGCAATGAAGGTCAACCTTTAGGCATTCGTGCCGCGGAAATTTGTTCTCCTGTGTTTGCAGGAACAATTGAAGGTGGTTGTTAAGTTCGGTTTGGAATGAGGGTTTGATGTGTGGTATCATTAGGTTACTCATAGGTTGTATTCTTTTATCCTGCAAAGTAACGGTGGACGTGTTAATTTAGCCTCATTTCTTGTTTATCAGTGTGTTAAGTTTGTGTGAAATTGTATTCGCGATCTGTTCTTCAGTCCTGGGTTTTCAGTCGTTTTAATAAAACAACTTGTTTTCTACAACAGAAAATCCTTTAACATGAATAAAAATACTTCAGGCTGTTCGGCATGTAACCAGTGTCCTGCATTCTCAATGTTTTCAATCTTTGCAAACGGAAAAAGTTGCCTTATGGCTTTTTCTCCTTTGGAGGTTATGTAATCGCTCTTCGACCCCCGCATAAACATAACCGGAAAGGATGTAACAGGATTGAATTTAAGGGGGGCGAATCCCCCGGATATTTCTTTCAGGTTGTTCCCAAGAACAGAAAGGTTCAATCGCCAGCGAAATCCATTTTTGTCCCTTATCAGGTTTTTTAGTAAAAAACGGGTTGTACGCATATCATTTACTTCTTTATCCAACACAATCTCTGCTTCTTCTCTTGTTCTAATTGAATCTAAAGGAAGGTTTTGTAAGGCGTGGACAATGGATGCATGCTGAATGATTTGCCGGGAACCGGAGGCCATTCCGTAATCAATAGGGGCAATATCAGCCACAATTAGTGCCGAAATCATTTCAGGATTTTGTAATGCGAAACGCATGGCCACCTTACCGCCCATGGAGTGTCCTAAAAGAATGCCTCTTTCAATTTCGTGTTGTTTGAAAAAAAGTTCCAAATCACCCGCCATTTCCTCATACGTGTGGGACGGGGTATGTTCCGATCTACCATGGTTACGCAAATCGGGTATAAAAACGTTGAAATGGTTTTTGAGTACGTTGGCTATTGGCAGCCAATTGTCAGACATTCCATAAAGTCCATGCAGGATTATTAGCGGATGTCCTTGGCCAACGTTTTTATAAGACAATGCAATATTCATATAAAAAATGAGCCTAAAAATTACATTTTCAGCTGCTTTAAGTACATCTGGATAGTATTTTCTAATCCATAGTAAAGAGCATCAGATATTAAGGCATGACCAATGGAAACCTCCAGTAAACCAGGAACTTTCGATGCGAAAAAGCTTAAATTTTCAAGGCTCAGGTCATGGCCGGCATTGATTCCCAATCCCAACTCAACAGCCAGACGGGCTGCCTCCGCAAAGGGTTGCACTGCAGCATCGGGGTTCTTTGGAAAATAAGAGGCATAAGGCTCAGTGTACAACTCAACTCGATCTGTTCCAATTGCTTTTGCTCCAATAATATTAGCCGGATTAGTGTCCACAAAAATACTTGTACGAATACCCACTGATTGTAAACCACAAATCACGTTAATTAGAAAATCCTTGTGTTTTGTTGTATCCCAACCAGCATTGGAAGTAATAGCATCGGGAGGATCGGGGACAAGGGTAACTTGGTGAGGCTTAACTTCTTTTACCAGATTCAAAAACGACTCGGAAGGATAGCCTTCGATATTAAACTCGGTCGTGATTATAGGTTTTATTTCACGTACATCGTTATACCGTATATGGCGCTCATCGGGTCTTGGGTGAACCGTAATTCCATGAGCACCAAATTTCTGGCAATTAATGGCTGCATCAAGGACACTGGGCACATTGCCCCCGCGGGCATTCCTTATGGTGGCTATTTTGTTGATATTTACACTTAGTTTCGTCATAATCCGTTTTATCTTGCAATTGTGTGTTCTTGTTTCTTGTATTGTATTGGTTTGTATTGTACCTTTGTAGTTCAACAAACAATTCCGATTTAGTGTTGAAAACGAAATCGCAAATTTAGAATTTTATCGATTAAGAAAAAAGCATGTTGGCTTACGAAATGATGTCGGACGTTGTTCCTTCCCTGAAACCAACCGATAGTGCCTACAGGGCTCTAAACTGGATGGAGGTTTTTCGTTTATCGCATTTGCCTGTAGTAAACCAGGGGAAATTTTTTGGGTTAATTTCCGACGAGGCAATTTACGATTCCGGAATTTTCAACGAATCCATTGAGACCATCTCTGACCGCTTCGAAAGCCTCACCGTTTCAAAGGGGGCACACATATTCGAAATAATTGATATTTGCAGTCAATATTCCTTAACGGCCATTCCCGTGACTAGTCGCGAAAGCGATTATCTCGGGCTGATTGTCCTTCCCGAATTGGTATTTCATTTCTCCAATCTAATCAATGCAGGGTCAAATGGAGGCATTATCATTATTGAAGTACACGTTAACGACTATTCCCTGAGTCAGATCGCCCAAATAGTCGAAAGTAACGACGCCAAAATTTTATCCATGTATGTTGTGGCAAAGCCCGATACAATGCGCCTCTCCATCACCATAAAGCTAAATACAAACGAATTGACCTCCATTATCCGGACTTTCGAGCGTTATGAGTATGATATTAAAGCGGCCTTCGAGGAGAAAGATACCATGAAAGAAATACTGAAAGACAGGTATGATTCCTTAATGAATTACCTGAAAATATAATCCCCAGGCTCAAATCCTCATTCTTTCCCATAAGATACCACCCTATGCGTAAGCCATTGCTCGTGTTAGTTTTTCTACTTTTTCAGGCTGCTCAAGCGCAAATAGTCAGTGAAGTATTAATACAAAACAATGAAAAAACTAAAGATTGGGTCATTTTACGTGAACTGGTAATAGGCGCTGGAGACACCGTTAAATCCGATTTGCCGCAAAAGCTAAAAAGAAGTCAGGAAAACCTCTACAATACAAGGCTTTTTAATGAGGTCCGAGTAATTGATACCTTGATTAATCAACATACCGTAATATTGGTCGAGGTGCACGAACGATGGTATTTTTGGCCTTACGTCATTTTGGAACATGCGGACAGAAATCTGGCCACTTTTATTCGCTCCGAAGAATGGGATCGAGTTAACTATGGTGTGATGGTCGTAAAGCATAACTTCAGGGGACGAAGAGAAGATCTGGGGTTTAAAATCCGGCTCGGGTTTAGGCAACAGTTTGGCATTAACTACTATGTGCCCATGATCAATAAGAACAGGCAACGACTGGGGCTTTTTTTTGACGCATCTCTGTTCCGGCAAAAGTCCTTTTTCTACAACATACACGAATCGCGTTATCAATACTACGACTTTGACTATTATGGCTATAGTGAGCAACGACTTAAAGGCGGACTGGTTTTCAGGCCAAGGCTAAACACGTTTCACTATTTTATTACCTCGTTAAACCATTTCGATGTGAATGATTCGCTCCCACAGCTTAATCAGACGCTTTTTGGTAAACAATCACGCGTAAATAATTGGGCTATATTTGATTATGTATTCGAACACACAACCCTGGATTATATCAAATACCCTACATCAGGCCATTCCTTGGTTGTTTCTTCTGCTCTTGGAACTGATTTCCATGAGAATAGATGGGAAAGTCTCCAGTTCAATTTTCAAGTTCACTTTCCCTTAAAGTACCGCGTTACTCACTCCATGTCTGCATTTGGCGAATGTTTTTTTGAAAGTATTCCCCCTGTCGGGTTGCGGAGAAGCATTGGAAACAACTATTATTTCAGGGGATACGAGGATGAGGTTTGGAATGCTCGAGGTTCTCTTGGAAGCCGACAGCAAATTTCATGGAACTTCTTTAAAAAAAGAAAATATCATCTGCAGAACATTCAGGCACGAAAGTTTAACAAACCTTTCCTTTCGCTTTATGCAACAGTCTTTACCGATCTAGGGATGGTTTCGGGCATTCAACCTTCCAACAAGGAACTTTTTCTGCTTTCAGCCGGTACCGGAATTGATATGGTTTCCTATTACGACCTTATTTTTCGATTAGAAACGGTAATTAACATTGATAAAAAATTTTGGGTAAACCTTCACATGGGAACGGTTTTTTAAAAAATACACAGTAACTTTGACTTTTTAATCAGGAACCGAATGATTGCCATTTACGGAAAATCACTGCCGGAAAACTTTATCGGACAAACAGCTTCCATTATTTCACTGCTCATGCAACGGAATGCACCATTTGTGTGTTATGAACCTCTTTTAAAGGAACTAACTAACAGTGGCCTCTGTTTGAATTGTGATAACTATTCCTCTTATGATGATTTACCCCGGGAAACCACTTTGATTTTATGTTTAGGTGGAGATGGAACCATGCTCGAAACATTAACCCTTGTAAGGGATAGGCACATTCCAATAGTCGGTGTTAATACCGGTAAATTGGGATTTCTGTCCGAAATTTTCCCTGACGAGGCAACGACCTCCATAGAACAATTATTGCTGGGAAACTTTTTTATTCAGCCACGCAACCTTATTGAAGTTCACTCCGATGATATTCCCATATCTACCTATAATTACGCGCTTAACGATTTCACAGTAAAAAAAAACGATCAGGCCACCTTGGTTCGGATATCCGTATCTGTTGATGGAAAATACCTGAACACCTATTGGGCTGATGGTTTGATAATCAGCACAGCGACAGGATCGACTGCCTATTCATTGAGTGTTGGAGGCCCAATTTTAGTCCCTGAAAGTAAATGTCTGATATTGAGTCCTATAGCGTCACATAATTTAACTGTTAGACCCATGGTACTTGAACAAGATTCTATCATTGAAGTTGTGGTCGAAGGTCGCGAAGATTTTCATGTTGTTACTTTTGATAATCGTAACATCAAAGTTCCATCCAGAACCAGGTTCCGTATTAAGTCTGCCAATTTTACACTCGATATTGCACAATTACCACAGCATCATTTTTTTCACACACTACGAAATAAACTCATGTGGGGTGTTGATAAACGAAATTAAACATTTCCTCAAAAAATCAGATTAAATCTTAAAGAAATAGTGAAATTTTGGGTTTGAATTTGATAGAATCTGAAATTATACCTATTTTTACCCCTGCTTATAAGCAACAATCTGTGGAAACTGGAAAGTTGTTTACGCATATTCCTGGAAATGTTGCGTTCATGATATTGATTTACAGGAGATTTTTCGTTAACGAAGTTAGTAACAATAACACAATAAAAGAAATGAACAAATTTGTTCTGACTATTGGGATTTCACTTATGTTTGTCGGTATAACCCTTGGACAAAGGAATGCCTGGCAACGTCAAAGGTATGATGCTTTCGCCGGCCTTGGCGGAACAACCTTTATGGGTGACTTGGGAGGAGGTAAAGAAACTCATTGGCTAATGGATCTTGATATGGCCGCCACTAGACCGTTAATGGTCGTTGGAGGGAGATATAAACTTTTAGAACCAGTTGCTGTTGGGGCCTCTTTTTCTTTTGGCTATTTGAGAGGAGACGACAAATGGTCGCAGAATGCCTTCCGTAAACAACGAAACCTTAATTTCAGAACCCCGATCATTGAATTCTCCGCATTTGGAGAGTATCACATTATAAAGGAAAAATACGGGCGTCGGGTTTCCCGTCGAAGGGGAAGTTTTTGGAGTTGGCAAACTATACAGGCCATTCCACTGAATACATACGTATTTACCGGCGTGGCTCTTTTCTGGTTTAATCCTCAAGGACAGGGTCCTGACGGCAAATGGTACAATTTGCGGCCTATTGGGACCGAAGGTCAAAACGTTATTCCAACCCGCAAACCCTATAAAAGATTGCAAGTTGCTATTCCTTTTGGAGTTGGAGCCAGATATGCCTTAAACAGGAAAGTTTCCATCGGATTGGAATACGGCGCCAGGATAACCTTTACAGATTATATTGACGATGTTAGCCGCAACTACATTGACCCTAATTTCTTCAATGACCCCACTGCCCGGTATCTAGCGAACCCCGGACTGCCTTATGAGGACGGAAGTCCCTATGATGTTGGCCCAAACGATAGGAGGGGCAGTTCATTGTATGACGATTTTTATATGTTTACTGTTGTTTCATTGTCCTATAAAATGCGCACAGGACGTGGGGGGCTTCCTAAGTTTTAGAATTGGTCTTATTTTTGATAAGTTGATGTAAGATGTACACCAAGATGCCTCGAACAACACATAGAAATATTGTCCTTTTAGTTGTACCATTTTTGTTTTTTTTCTTTTACCAATCTATAGGACAAACCTACAATTGGAAGAGATTAAGGTACGAAGGCTACGTTGGACTCGGAGCAACAAATTTTATGGGAGATGTTGGTGCCAGGATAAACAGTGGAATATACTCCTATGTTTGGGTTAATCCCCAGGCTATACGCCCCGTTTTACAACTTGGGGGCAGATATTCACTTGATACAAGGCAAAAGCTAAGGGTCAACATGGCAGTTGGTTTGTTGGGAAACGAAGATAGGTATGGAGATTATCCACAACGATTTTTTCAGTTTCGTAGTCCAATTGTGGAATTAGGTGGCATTTATGAGTATTACATTATCAGAGAGCAGAAAAAGAAGACCAAATATCGGTGGCTAAACCTGCATAAAAGAAACCGGGATAAGTTGGTACCAACCTATATTTTTGCTGGTGTTTCTGCAATTTACTTTAATCCGCAGGCATATACACGTGGCAAATGGCATAGTTTGCATCCGTTGCACACGGAAGGTCAAGGATTGCCCGGTTTTGCAAAGCATTACAGTCGGTTTAATGTTGCTTTTCCTGTTGGTATTGGCGTTAAGTTTAAAATTAGTCCCTACCGATCTTTGGGCTTTGAAGCGGGATGGAGGTTCACCCTTACCGATTATATAGATGATGTGGGTTCTGGAAGGTATCCTTCAACCCGTACAATGTTGAATAATTTTGGAGAAACTGCGGCTATATTGTCTCATCGTTATGGGGGAAGAACAAACTATTACGATATTAATTTTCCCGGAGGCCCAAAACGCGGAGGCAAGTGGATTGATCAATATCAGTTCGTCACAATTAGCTACAGCGCTATATTTAAAACAAATCGCAAAGGACGTCCTAAGTTGGAATTTTATTAGTACTCACACTAAAGTATAGACGTTTGCGTTTTCTCTCAAAAAAAAATCTGATGAGACAGGTATGTTTGGTAATCTCGCTTCTATTAATTGTTATTGTTCATGGTCAGAGGAAGAGAGATTTTGAAGTTGGTGGAATGGTAGGCGGAGCATCTTATTTTGGAGATATAAATTCGCTGAACCCCTCTCATCAGGTGCGACCTGGTGCTCAGATTTTTGGTCGGTACAACTTTCATAAACAATTGGCTCTGCGTTCCAATCTGGGTTTTGCTATGTTAGCGGGGAAGGATGCAGCATCAAACTTTGAATATCAAACGCAGCGCGATTTAGTTTTCAACTCTACACTCGTTAGTTTATCCTCCAATATCGAATTCAATTTTCTTCCCTTTAAGGCAGATAATGCAAAGTCAGTTTATTCCCCTTATTTAACTACAGGAGTTGGGGTCACATTGGTTAACTTGCAATTTGAAGCGAAGTTTTTTGATAATTTTTCAATCCCTTTTGGTGCTGGGGTTAAGGTCAATATGCCAGGAAGGTGGAATGCAGGTCTTGAATATGTGGTTAGTCGTACTTTTCGCGATGACATTGACCGAATTACAAATCCCTTTTTTAGGGATGTTGATAGATTTCCTAACAAACAACGGGCTAATTCTAAAAATAGCGACTGGTACACTTTTTTCGGTTTTTACATAGCGTATAAACTTAAAAGTTCAGTAACTTGCCAGGCCTATTCAATGGTAAATAATACAACGTACTAAATATGTCTTTAAAAGAAGAAGTGCTTAAAAACCAGGTTCCTTCCCATGTTGCAATCATCATGGATGGAAATGGCCGTTGGGCTAAAAGAAAAGGCAATTCAAGGATTTTTGGGCATAAACATGGTGTAACTGCAGTAAGGGAGGTGGTTGAAGCTGCCGCTGAGCTCGGGATAAAATACCTTACCCTATATGCTTTCTCGACTGAAAATTGGAACCGACCAAAAGCTGAAGTCAATGCTTTGATGACTCTCTTGGTCCAGGCTATTCATGATGAAGTGGACAACCTTAATAAAAATAACATACGGTTACAGGTCATTGGTAATATAGAAAGCTTGCCTAAGGATGTTGTCAGAAATTTAACATCAGCTATTGATAAAACAAGCCAAAATACTGGTCTTACATTGGTTCTGGCTTTGAGTTACTCTGCTCGATGGGAAATTTTAGAGGCTGTTAAGAAAATTGCTTCTGAGGTTGCAATGAAAAAACTAGTTCCCGACGAAATCACCGAAAAAACAATCGAGTCATTTCTGTCAACCAACAATTTGCCTGATCCTGAATTACTAATCAGAACTTCCGGAGAACTCAGAATCAGTAATTTTTTATTGTACCAAATTGCTTACACTGAGTTATACTTTACTGAAAAACTTTGGCCCGATTATCGAAAGGATGACTTTTTTGAAGCCATTCATAGTTACCAAAAGCGTGAAAGACGTTTTGGGAAAATAAGTGAACAATTGAAATAACAAATAAATAAAATGCAAAGAATATTTTTTCTCTTAGCCTTTGTGGCATGTTTATCGCAAATCAACAATGCTCAGATATCCCTTGGTAATGAACTCGATAATATTGACTACGCAAAGCCGATTGAATATGAAATTGGAGGAGTTATTGTCAATGGGGTTAAATACCTCGACCATTCCGTTTTAATTGCCCTTTCCGGATTACATGTTGGGCAGAAAATAAAAGTACCAGGCGACAAAATTTCGAAAGCTATTGAACGCTTATGGAAGCAAGGGCTTTTCTCTGATGTTAAAATTGTTGCTACAAAAATTGTTGCCGATAAAATATTTCTTGAGATTAATTTAGTCGAAAGACCAAGGCTTTCCTCATTTACTTTTAAAGGAGTTAAAAAAGGGGAAGCGGATGAAATCCGTGAAAAAATTAAGCTTTTGCGCGGTACACAGGTTACTGATAATACACTTAGCCGATCAAGGGGTGTTATACAGAACTACTATGTAAACAAAGGTTTTTTAAACATAGAGGTTGATATTATCCAAGCGCCTGACACTACTTTGGTGAATCACATCACCTTATTGTTTGATGTTAAAAAAAATGGACGAGTTAAAATTAAATCAATTGACTTTGAGGGAAATACCGTCTTTAAAGATGAGAAGCTGCGCCGTGCTATGAAGGAAACCAAACGGAAACGTTGGTATGGGCTTTTCAAACCATCGAAATATATTCAAACACTCTATCGCGATGACAAGAAAAAGATTATCGAAAAATATAACGAAAAAGGGTATCGCGATGCCAGAATTATTAGCGACACGGTCTATCCTGTTGGGGAAAACCAGTTAAAAATAAATATTAAACTGGACGAGGGACGACAATTCTTCATACGAAATATTACATGGATAGGGAATTCGAAGTTCACAACCGAACAGCTTGCCCAAAGCTTGGGAATCAAAAAGGGAGATGTGTTTGATCAAAAGGTTATGGATGAAAGACTTTATCAGGCACAGGATGCTATAAGCTCACTCTATTATGATGACGGGTACTTGTTTTTCAACGTTACCCCTGTTGAAGTTGCTATCCAAAATGATTCTATTGATTTTGAGATGAGAATTTATGAAGGTAAGCAGGCACGGATAAACCGCATTCTTATTTCTGGTAATACAAAAACCAATGACCACGTTATCCGTCGCGAGATAAAAACACGTCCCGGCGATTTATTCAGCCGGACCAATATTATCCGTTCTCAACGCGAATTAGCGCAGTTAGGATATTTTGACGTGGAAAAGTTTGATATTAAAACAGTACCACACCCCTACGATGGAACAGTCGATTTGGAATACGTGCTTGAAGAAAGACCTTCGGATCAAATTGAGATTTCAGGTGGTTGGGGAGCTGGCATTTTCCTTGGATCGGTTAGGTTAACTCTCACCAATCTGGCAATGAAGGATTTCTTCAAAAAAGATGCTTGGCGTCCCTTCCCCACAGGAGATGGTCAGCGATTAATGTTGACTGCCCAAACTAACGGAACGTACTATCAAGCCTACAGTATTTCTTTTGTTGAACCATGGTTGGGAGGAAGAAAGCCAAACAGCCTGTCAGTCTCTGCTTATCATACAATACGTTCAAGTGGACGTTACATTACAGATATTGAGAACTTCATGAAAGTTTCAGGGCTAAGTGTCGGCTTGCAGCAGCGTCTTGAATGGCCTGATGATTATTTCCTGTTGTCCAACTCCATCAATTACGAGAATTATCATCTGAAAGATTTTAATTCCTATTTTCTTTTTAATAACGGAAGATCGAATAACCTGAGTTTTACAACTGTTTTCTCGAGGAATTCCATTGACGCCCCAATTTTCCCACGACGCGGCGCCCTTATGTCATTATCGCTGCAAATTACGCCGCCTTATTCATTGTTTAAATCAAACAAGTGGTGGGTACAACCTGCTGTGGATACAACCGGATTAAGTTCAGCCGATATTGAAGATATTGAAAATCAGAGAAGTTTACGGGAACAAAATTCGAAATACAAGTGGATTGAATATCATAAGTGGAAGTTCAAGGCATCCTCCTTTAACACTATTTTTGGAGATTTGGTCCTTAATTCCAAAATTGAATTTGGTTATATTGGTCATTTTAACAAGGATTTGGGTCCATCTCCATTTGAGCAATTTCAGTTGGGAGGTGATGGGTTAAGCGGATACAGCCTCTACGGTACCGAGTTGATCGGCTTACGCGGATACGACAACGGGCCGCAGAACATGGGCTCACTTACTCCAATAAAAGGGGGAAATTTATACGAGAAATTGTCATTCGAATTGCGTTATCCACTTTCCTTGAACCCATCGGCGACGTTTTATGTTTTGGCCTTTGCTGAAGCAGGCAATGCCTGGTATGATATAAAAGATTACACTCCGTTTGAGCTCAAGCGGTCGGCCGGGGTTGGTTTAAGAGTTTTTATGGCCATGTTTGGGATGCTTGGTATTGACTGGGGATATGGGTTTGATGAGATTCCAAATCGCCCCGGAGCAAACAAAGGACAATTTGCCTTTTCTATCGGACAACAATTCTAAAAAAAAATACATTATGTTTACCAGAACAATTATTCTATTTACAATCCTGACATCCATACTACAAGTGTCAATGGGACAACGGTTTGCTTATGTTGATACACGCTATATTCTCAGCAATATCCCCACCTATGAATCCGCTCAGGAGCAGTTGAAAATAATTATGGATGAATGGCAGGCCGAGATCAGCGCTGTAAACGAAGAAGCAGCACGTCTTTTAAAACTATATGAAGTAGAAAAGGTCTTGTTGAGTGAAGATCTTAGAAAAAAGCGAGAAGAGGAAATTGATGATAAACAGCAGGAGGCCAAACGGTTACAAGATAAATACTTTGGAAAGAACGGAAGCTTTTTTCAAAAAAGACAAGAACTGATAAAACCCATTCAGG
The DNA here is from genome assembly GCA_037441445.1 of Salinivirgaceae bacterium. Lineage (GTDB taxonomy): Bacteria > Bacteroidota > Bacteroidia > Bacteroidales > Salinivirgaceae > JAAYQU01. The sequence continues at coordinate 8,202 of JBBISE010000016.1, read as the reverse complement.
ACCTGGTTTTTAATGCTATTAAGGATATTGGTACAGAAGGAAACTTTGCGATGATTCTTGATGTTGCCAGTGGATTGGGCGTCGTTTATAACGACCCCAAATTCGATAAAAGCGACGAAGTCCTCCAAAAGTTAGGATATCGATAACAGATGTTTTTCCTTCGATTCTTTATTATCTGACATACTTTACTTATATTTGCCACTTCTAAAACGAAAATTTAAAATCGAACAGTAATGAAAAAAGCAATCTTTATTTTAGGTGCCCTGATAATGATAGGTGCAGCTTTACATGCTCAGAATGTAAAATTTGGGCACGTTGATTCCAATGAGATTATTCAGGCAATGCCCGAATTGAAACAAGCTCAGGATGCATTGCAGACTCATGCAAAAGAACTGGAAGAAGCTATGGCTGGAATGCAACGCGAGTTTCAAACAAAATATCAGGATTACCAGGCGAAATACGAAACATTAAGTGCCGTTCTCAGGAAATCGCGTGAAGACGAACTTCAGGATATTCAAAAAAGAGTTGAGCAGTTCCGCCAAACAGCACAACAAGAACTGCAACAAAAAGAAATGGAGCTTCAGCAACCTATTATAGATAAGGTTCAGAACGCCATTGAAGAGGTAGGAAAAGAGAACAATTTTACCTATATTTTTGATGCAACACCCGGACAAGGAGTCCTTTATAAAGGTGCTTCTGCAATTAATGTTACTCCTATGGTGAAGAAAAAGCTGGGAATTCAATAATATTTCGTATAAAGTAAAGCCTCCTGTCGGAAAAATTTTGGCAGGAGGCTTTGTTGTTCATGAAGAAAGTACCTATGAATAGCAGTCCGATAGGTGTAATTGATAGCGGTTTTGGAGGATTAAGCGTTCTTCGGTATTTGTTGTCAGATTTGCCGAACGAGGATTTCGTTTACATTGCAGACAGCGGTTTTTGCCCCTATGGTCGTCGTTCTTTTGACGAAATCCGTCAGCGTGTTTTTTCCATTGTCGATTTTTTAATTTCGGAACATAATGTGAAACTTGTCGTTGTTGCCTGTAATACAGCAACTGCCGCTGCAATTGACTCATTGCGTGAAAAATATAGTATTCCGTTTGTTGGAATGGAACCTGCAATTAAACCCGCCGCTCTTTCATCAAAGTCAAAGGTTGTTGGGGTACTCGCCACAGAAGGAACATTTAATGGACGATTGTTTAAACAGACTTGCGAAAAGTTCGCCAACGATGTTAAAGTTGTTGTCCGGGCAGGAAACGGATTAGTAGAATTAATTGAAGACGGACAGACAGATGGAGAAGAGATTGATTCGCTGCTTAACGAATATCTGGCTCCAATGGTTGAAGAAAACGTTGATCTGTTGGTTTTGGGTTGCACGCATTTTCCTTTTCTTCAGCCCGCAATTGAACATAAATTTCCCAACCTTCGGATTATCGACCCTGCTCCAGCCATTTCAAAGCAAACAATCAACCTATTGGCCGTTAACGAATTTCATTCAGAAGATAAAATGCGGATATGTCGCTTCTTTACAACTGGTCTTGCTGAAAAATTAGATGCCTTTGTCGAAAAAATGCTTGGCATGAAAATAAAAAGCAGACAAATTTCACTCTAAAGAGTTCCGATTGTCTGCTATCCAATTTGATTTTAGAATTTTACTTTTTTATTTTGTCTTTCACCAAGTTTGCTGCCTCTTGTAGTGTAATGGCAGAAAATACCTTCAGGCCACTATTATCAATTAAAGTTTTGGCCTCCACAGCATTAGTCCCCTGAAGCCTCACTATTACGGGAATTTTAATTTCCCCAATTGTTTTGTAGGCATCAACAACCCCTTGAGCAACGCGATCGCATCTGACTATACCACCAAAAATATTAATTAGGATTGCTTTTACTTCTGGGTCCTTCAAAATTATTCGGAATCCGGCTTCAACGGTAGTTGCATTGGCAGTACCTCCCACATCAAGAAAATTGGCAGGACTTCCGCCGCTAAGTTTTATAATATCCATGGTGGCCATAGCCAAACCCGCTCCATTGACCATGCAACCCACATTTCCGTCTAATTTTATAAAATTAAGCCCAAATTTTCCGGCCTCAACCTCGGTTGGATCTTCCTCGTTTATGTCCCGCATGGCCTCGTAATCCTTATGGCGGAATAGAGCGTTGTCATCTAGCACCACCTTAGCATCTGCGGCCATAATTTTGTTATCCGAAGTTTTAGCAACCGGGTTTATTTCGAAAAGCTGTGCATCGGAATGTACAAACGCGTTATACAAGGCTGCAACAAACTTTAGCATTGATTTGTAAGCATCCCCTTCCAACCCAAAATTGGCTGCTATTTTGCGTGCTTGAAACGGTTGGAGGCCAACTGCCGGATCGATCTCTTCTTTAAAGATTCTTTCCGGTGTTTTCGCGGCAACTTCCTCGATATCCATTCCCCCGTCTGGGCTGTACATAATAATGTTTCTTCCGGTTTGGCGATTGAGCAGAACGCTCATGTAAAACTCTTTAACGGGTGTTGGCCCAGGATAGTAAATGCCCTGCTCAATTAGAAGTTTACGGACTAATTTTCCCTGAGGACCTGTTTGTGGTGTTATTAGTTGCATTCCCAAGATAGTTGCAGCGTACTGTCGTACTTCTTCCATATTTTTTGCAATTTTCACACCGCCCCCTTTGCCCCTTCCTCCTGCGTGTATCTGCGCTTTAATAGCCCAAACACTGCATCCGGTCTCATCAAAAATCTTTTTTGCCCCTTCAATGGCTTCCTCAACGGTCGATGCCGGATAGCTGGCTGGTAGTGCAACCCCAAAAGCCTTTAAAATTTGCTTGGCCTGATACTCGTGGATGTTCATATCTGTTAGTTTTATATGTTGTTTCTTTCTATTCCTTATCCTTTTGACTAAATCAACGGTTAGTTATTTTCGGCGTCAAATTTGCGAACTGTTTTCGACAAGCGAATGTAAATATTTTTTCCAAATAACCCAACTCTTTTAAAATGCCATGACGAAATTCCGTAAACTTTCCATGGAAGATCTTGACCGGATTAGTATCGAAAAGTTCCGCAAATTAGAGAAAAATCCCATAATTATAGTTTTAGATAATATTCGGAGTGCCAATAATGTTGGTTCTTTTTTTAGAACAGCAGATGCCTTTCGCATTCAAAAGATTTACTTATGTGGAATCACTGCCACCCCTCCAAATAAAGAAATCCAGAAAACGGCCCTTGGGGCGACCGAATCGGTTGAGTGGGAGTATTTCGAAAACACCCCAGAACTTATTGAAGAGCTAAAAAAACAGGGAGTTTTGACCATTTCTGTTGAACAAGCCGAGCATTCTGTCATGCTCGATAGCCTGCCACATGAATTTGCAGAAAAAACTATTGCGATAGTCTTTGGCAATGAAGTACATGGGGTTGATGAAAACGTGATGGAAAAGTGCTCATACTGCGTTGAAATTCCACAGTGGGGCACGAAACATTCCCTAAATGTTGCTGTTTCCGGTGGTATTGTTTTGTGGGAGTTGGTTGCCAAGACAAAAAGAAACACCAATTGTTTGTCACAAGCAGGGAAATGATGTTAATACTTGAGTTGAATAGCCTTTTCGGACGAAAATATTGCTTACAAAAATGTTTCGTTTTTAAGCAGGCGTTTTAATTAAAACCTTTATATTTGCCTTTTGTCTGTAAGTGTCAGTAAATTAAATCTATAAAATTTAAAATCAGGTTATTACGAATAATGTCCGAGAATATTGAAAAATTCTTGCAACAACAAAAAACCTTTTTCGATAAAAAGGCAAGGCTCGATATTTTAAAGGGTCAAAGGCTTGGAAATCAGGTTGATGTGTTTGTTTATCGTTTATACAAAGAGCGGTACGAAAGTATTATTCGTTTATTTGCCGATTTTGCCTTTTCATGCACTTTAGAGGGAAATATTAAGGAACTACACCTTTCTCCTGATTTTAAAACCAAGGTTAGTGAATTTGTTTTCGAGAAAGAATTTCAGACCTCGTTGAAAAAGGAAAATCTGGCTTTGAAGTTACTAAAGAAAATCCTGCTTACCCGAGAATCGGATACGTTGACCATTAATCTTACTGTAGGTTCCAACCAGCAGGAGTTCGAAATCGTTTTTAGTTATTATGATCACGAAACTGTTTTGGCCTTTGCTAAAAATATTACTGCCCCTGTTAGTTCCAGAGAACAGGAATCGTATATGGCCGAGCTTATTCATTCGAGGCTTTCAGAAATTCATCAGCAGAAAAACACACTAGAGCGAGAAAATATTAAACTTTCGAGCATAAATAAAGATTTGTTAGATAGTATTGCCTATGCCCGGAAGATACAGAGGGCGATTTTTCCCGACCCACAGGATTTTGCCCAGGTATTCCACGATTCATTCATTTTGTTTAGTCCAAGAGACATGGTCAGTGGCGATTTATACTGGTTTGAAAATTATGAAGACACAAAGGTAATAGCTGTAGTTGATTGTACTGGTCACGGTGTTCCAGGCGCTTTTATCTCCGTTCTTAGTTACTCGCTTCTTAATAAGGTTCTTAGCGAAAAAAATGTCATGTTCAAACAACCATCGGAGTTGTTGAGCGAACTCCACTTCGAATTGTCCAGAATTCTAAATCACGACAAGAAAATTTCTGAACTAAGCGATGGTATGGACATAGGCCTTTGTTTGATAAATAATATGCACAATATTTTGTATTTTAGCGGCGCTTTCCATAATTTGTATCATGTAAGCAATGGGGAGTTAGCTATTCACAAAGGCGACAAACTGAGTGTGGGTGGTAGCAATTTTGGCAAAAAGGAAATATTCCGGTTTACCACAACCATGATAGAATATAAAAATGATGATGTATTTTACCTGACCACCGATGGATACCTCGACCAATTTGGTGGCGACCAGGATAAAAAGTTCCTAAACCGTCGTTTCCGCACTATGATCGAGGAAAATTACACCCAACCAATGGCCAATCAACGTGAAATATTTCGGCAACAATACGATTCATGGCGTGGGAACCACGAACAAGTCGATGATGTGCTAGTGGTGGGTTTTCGATGTTCGTTTTAACCGTCAAACTTTAATAAACAATTCTACTTATGAGAAACCTTGTTCTTTTGCTGACATTTTTTAGTGCAATATGGGTATCATGCAGTACCGATATTGAAATTGCCGGGGAGTGGGAAAATATTCCCGTTGTGTATGCAATCCTTGATCCGGCCGATACAATCCATTACATTCGCATTAACCGTGTGTTTTTGGGAAACCAGTCGGGCTACGACATGGCTCTTCAAGCCGATAGCCTTATTTACAATGAAACACTGGAAGTTAAAGTTCATGTTTATAATTCTTCAAATGCTTTTATTAGAACCCTGACCTTTGATAAAGTTCCCATGTTCAAAGACAGCGTTAACTACGAAGGCGAAGTTGTTTTTTCTGTCGATAAACACCATGTGTATGCATCAAACCAAATCCTTCCAACAGATAAAGGGTACACGTACAAACTTGTCATTAAATTGGCTGATGATAAAGAAATAACATCAGAGGTACAATCCCTTGCAGGATTCCGTCAGGTAATACCAGCCGAGAATAGTGGTGACAGATACAATTTGTTAAAAAATGCCGGGTTTGGCGTGAAAACAAAAGTGCCTGGAAGTGCCGGCGGAATACAATATGCTTTTCATGTTCATTATTATGAATTTGTCAATGAAACGGATTATACCCGAAAAACATTCACGTTTGTACGTCAAAAAAGGCGGCTGTCTCCATCGGATACAACACCTGAGTTAACAATGCCATCAAATGACATCTTAAACATGTTCAAAACCGAATTGACAGTCCCTTCAGCCGGAGTGCGCCGATTTATTGGGAAAGTGGATTTTGAATATTATATTGCTGATGATTATTTTGCAGAGCAAATTTGGCGGAGAAGCAGTACTGTAAATAGTGAATCGAGCCCAATAACAAACCTAATTGGAGGTTATGGTTTATTCGCGTTAAGGAGCCACCTGTTAAAAAAAGGGACAAAACCCTCGGATGCAACCATTAGCGCATTTTATGCGGACAATGAGTTAAAACGCCTGGGTTTTCAATCGCCCAGAACCTATGCTGAATATGGTATTGCCAATTTGCCATAATAAATATGTAAATCAATATTTTATCGCTGAAGAAGAGTGAAAAAGGGAAACAGGAAAATTATTGTACAACTTATATCCATTTCACTTTCCTCCCAAATATTCCTAGGGTGTGAGACCGAAATTGAAATATGGGATGAATGGAGCAATGTCCCCATTGTTTATTCCATAATTAACCCGAAGGATAGTGTACATACCATTAGAATTAACAGGATGTTTAACGGCGAAGCGCCCATTAATGAAATGGCACTGCAGCCCGACAGTCTTATATACGATTATGATATCGACGTCAAAATGTTGGTGTTTAATGAAGACAATAATTTGCTTCAAACTTGCCGGTTCCGTAAAGAGTATATAGACAAAGATTCCGTCAATCTGGAAGGTGAAGTCATTTTCGCAACCCAAAAACATCATGTGTATGTTTATAGGGGCGCTATTCCCGATGAAAGTCCAAATGTGTACAGAATTGAATTTACGTTGGCTGATGGACATTCTGTATGAGCTGCAACGACGTCCTTATACAGAAACCTTGGTTTATCGGTAGGCCCGTCTCCACCAATAATTTTGGACAATTCCATCCCCAGATAAAAACACTTGACCGTTTCTTATGTATTGCCTGCTGATGTGGGTCTTGCAAAATTCGTTGCTGCGATTTTCTATTACGAGATATTGACTGACGGAACAATTCTTAAGAAAAAGATTGAATTTACCAATGGACTATCTAAAACCAGTGTAGGCCCCAACAATCAAGATGCTGCAAGGACATACAAGATACCTGTAAGTTCGACTGTTTCGCGTTTTCGGGCACAAATTGACTCAACCCAAACCAACACAGTTGCAAGATACCTTGGAAAAGTAAGAGTCGATTTGTTTATTGGCAATAAAAGTTTTAGTGAATATATGTTTTTTAGGCAAAATACAGTAGACATGGAGATGGAAAAGCCAACCAATATTGAGGGTGGTTACGGAGTGTTTTGGGTTCGCCGGAAAGCCAGGCTTTCAGGGGTAAAGATGGATCCAAGAACGTTTGATTTTTTTATAACAGCCTAAAAAAAACTTAAGTTCAGGCCTTCTAGCGCCTACCCTGTTTTTCTAAGCAACCTACCCGATTCACTTCAATAATGAGTACAATGAAGCAACTTGTTTTGACCCTACTGGCATCAGCGATGATTTTGACCGCCTGCGAAACCGAAATCGACCCCTCAGATACATGGCAAACCATTCCTGTTGTCTATGGGATTATTGACCCGGGAGAATCTGTTCATACCATAAGGATAAACCGTTCATTTTTGGGGAATTCAAAGCCAGATGTCATGGCCACAGAATCGGATAGCTTGATTTATGATTTTGATGTGGATGTTAGGGTGCAGTATTGAATGATGATAATCAATTGATTGCCAGTTTACGATTCGAGAAAACTTTCGTTCAGAAGGACTCGCTCAATTTGTCCGGCGAGGCCGTTTTTGGGACGAGAAATCACCATATTTATACTTTAAGAGGCGTAATCCCTTCGGGTGAGGTCGTAACCTACGAACTAGAAATTATTTATCCAAACGGAAAAATAGTACGAGCAGCGACCTCCGGTGTTGAAAGTATAAGACATGTTTCTCCAAATCCGCCATATAACTCTTTTTCACTTGCTCCCTCCAGTACAAATAATATTTCCCTACAATACTTTTTACCGACTGACGAAGGTGCTGCTGAAATTGGGTTTCGCCTTTTTTATTATGAGGTTCTGGCCAGCGGAGCTATTCAAAAAAAGTATCTTTGGTTCCGGAATAATTTTTTTAGGTTGAATTCCTCGGAATCAAACAACCGATTACAGTTTTTCAGATACAAAACGAAGGATATCTTGCAAAAAGTAAGGACAGAGCTTGATTCTCCAAACGCCGATATTGTCAACAGATATTTGGGTAAAATTGAAATCCGATATCAAGTGGCCAACAAAGATATGGCCGATGTACTATTTCATAGGGTTGGAACATTAAATAGCGAAATTGGGATTCCGGGAAATATAATCCCAAAATCCGCATTAGGAAAAAAGTTAAATTTGGAGATTAATTTCTAATGCG
>JBBISE010000015.1:0-41386 GCA_037441445.1 Salinivirgaceae bacterium | reverse complement strand
GGTTTATTCAAATGCAATACACTAAAAAAAAGAGGCTGCCTTTTTAGACATCCTCCTTTGCGTATGACTATAAATTTATTCGCTTTCAAAAAGTTCAAATTCCATCAATACTTCGTTTTTAGGAACTTTTGAACCTTTTTCAATGTTGATTTTGACCACTTTACCGTGTACGCTAGACCTGACAATGTTTTCCATTTTCATTGCTTCGAGGGTATAAAGTTCAGTGCCTCTGTTTACTTCATCGCCAACTTTAACGGCAACTTTCAAAATTTTCCCTGGAAGGAAAGACTTGAGAATGCCTGGGTTTGGCTTTTGGTAGGGTTTCCGTTTTTCAAACTTGACGCAATGATTTGTTTTATATTTTACATCATCAAGCAGAAATGTTTTGTATTTCGGTTTTTCTTGTTCCATAATTCAAATTATTAAACTGGAGGTATCCCGTGTTTTTTGCGGGGACGCCCATCTGTTTTGTTAGCAGAAACTTCAATGGCGTGCAACAGGATTGCCCTGGTGCGTTCTGGTTCAATAACGGCATCAATATATCCTTTAGAGGCCGCTACATATGGATTTGCAAACTTCTCTTTGTATTCTTTGATTTTAAGTTTACGCATCTCGTCGGGATTTTCAGCTGAGGTGATTTCCTTGCGGAATATGATGTTAGCCGCTCCTTCGGGACCCATAACTGCAATTTCGGCGGTTGGCCAAGCAAATACAAAGTCAGCTCTTAAATGGCGCGAGTTCATGGCAATATAACCTCCTCCGTATGCTTTGCGAAGGATAACGGTTATTTTGGGAACAGTGGCCTCGCTGTAAGCGTAAAGCACTTTTGCCCCGTGCCTTATTACACCGGCATGTTCCTGATCAATTCCCGGAAGGTAACCCGGCATGTCTTCAATGGTTACAATTGGGATATTGAATGAATCGCAATAGGCAATGAAACGGGCTGCTTTATCAGAGGAATCGCAATCAAGAACACCTGCAAGAACCAAAGGTTGGTTGGCTACAAATCCTACGGTTTCCCCGTTTATCCTGCCAAAACCAATGACCATGTTTGGCGCAAAGAATTCTGCAATTTCAAAAAAGTCACTATCGTCAACAATCGCTTTTATTACTTCGCGAACATCATATGGCTGACGGGGATCTGCTGGTACTATTTCCTCAATCTTGAACTCTTTCCGTGGTTCTTTTGGTGGAAACGCCCGTGCTTTTTGCCCGTTATTCCAAGGGATGAATGTAAGTAGTTTCTTTATTTGGTCAAAACACTCCATCTCCGATTTAGAGTAGAAATGCGCGTTGCCGGTAATTTCAGCGTGTACTTTTGCTCCTCCAAGTTCTTCCATGGATATTTCCTCGCCCAAGACGGTCTTGATAACTTCAGGGCCGGTAATGAACATCTTCGAAATATTCTCGACTACGAACACAAAGTCTGTCAGCGCTGGCGAATAAACAGCACCACCAGCACAGGGACCTAGTATAACGCTTATTTGAGGAATTACTCCCGAGGCTAAGGTGTTGCGGAAGAATATTTCGCCATATCCGGCTAGCGAGTTCACACCCTCCTGGATACGGGCACCTCCTGAATCGTTGATTCCGATCAGGGGCATGCGCATTTTCAGCGAATGATCCATGATTTTGGTGATTTTGCGCGCGTGCGCAAAACCCAATGAACCCCCTTCAACCGTAAAGTCTTGTGCATAAATACAAACGGGTTGCCCATAAATGGTTCCTGTCCCTGTAATTACGCCATCTCCGGCTAATACTTTGTTTTGCATATCAAAATCACGGGCATCATGCTGTACAAATAGGTCATACTCTTGAAATGAGCCTTTGTCAAGTAAAGCAAGAATCCGTTCGCGGGCAGTCAATTTTCCCTTTGCCTGCTGCTTTAGGTTGGCCTCTTCTCCTCCTCCGGCTTCAGCTATCGCCTTGCGCTTTAGCAAATCATCGGTTTTTTGTTTTAACGACATACATTGTTTTTTAAGTTAAACAACTCTCTTTTACACTGTTAAAATAACGACACATTAACCCAAAGTTAACATTTCGATCACAATATTAGGAAACTTTTAAATGCCTATGAAATATTTTTGGTCTTTTTTTGATAATCGTAAAATTAGTGTACAGATTATCAACCGGATGCCTTTTTGTACAAAAAGAAGGTAATAACCGCATAAATGAAATTTGGAATCCAAAGTGACAGGAATGGGTTAAATCCGGCGTTGGTGGCAAAAACCATAGTAACTTGTTGCATCATTATATATGAAAAGGCCAAAGCAAGTCCTAAGCCAATGTTTATTCCAATGCCTCCGCGCTTCTTTTGCGATGATATGCAGGCTCCCATAATAGCAAGTATTATGGTTGAAAACGGAAAAGCAAAACGCTTATGCTTTTCCAGTTCATAAACAGCAACGCTTGCCGAACCGCTCATTTTTTGTTTGGCAATAAATTCTGTGAGTTCATCGTAGTTCATTGTTTCTACAATTTCAGTACGGGATGAATAATCACTTTTATCGAAATTTGGGAGTAACGTGTCCAGTTTTTGTCCCCAGGTTAAGCGTTCCGAAATGGAATCAAATTCCCGCCTGTAATAATTATGAATGGTCCACTTGTTGGTTGTTGTGTCCCATTTAATGTAGTCTGAATTTAGTTTTTCTTTAAGTATCCCGTCTTCAAACCGTTCTAAAGCAAAACGATAACCAATGTTCATGGTTGTGTTGTAGGATTGCATGTAGATGTATAAGCCTGGTGAAATTTGGCGGTGAATATTTCTGTCTTTGTTTTGATATGGAGAGTCACGATAATATTTTTCCTCAAATTCCATCCTTCGGGCATTGGCATGGGGAATTACCCAATTGATGAGGAAAAATGACAGAGCCATTAACAAAAATCCACCCACGAAATAGGGTCGTAGAAACCTCAAATAGCTCACGCCTCCGCTTAAAATGGCGATAATTTCGCTATGCGTGGACATTTTTGAAGTGAAAAAGATGACGGCAATAAAGGTGAACAATCCACTGAAAAGGTTCACAAAATAGGGCACAAAGTTCACATAATAATCAAAGACTATGGCTTTTAATGGGGCTTTGTTTTGAAGAAAATCATCAAGTCGTTCCGATAAATCAAACACAACTATTAGTATGACTATCAATCCAATAGCATAGAAATAAGTGCCAAGGAATTTCTTTAAAATATACCGGTCAAGTTTATTAAACATATTGGCCCTGTTTGTGTGCAAATGTAATTAAAGTCGATGACTTATTTGCGGTACCACGTTCTTTTTCCATTGTTCAAAAGTTCCATCCAAAATACGTTCCCTGGCCGTACCAACCAACCTTAAATAGAAATTCAGGTTGTGAATACTGGCCAATTGGGGCCCCAGCGATTCTCCTGCCTGGAACAAATGCCTGAGGTAGGCTTTGGTAAAATGATGGTCAACATACGATTCTCCGTCGGGATCAAGTGGGGAAAAATCATTCTCCCATTTTTTATTTTTAATGTTTATAATTCCCCTCCATGTAAATAGCATGCCATTTCTGCCATTGCGGGTAGGCATTACACAATCAAACATGTCAACTCCCCGGGCTATTCCCTCAATAATGTTGGCAGGAGTGCCAACACCCATAAGGTACCGTGGTTTTTCCAGAGGCAAAACATCATTGACCACTTCAATCATTTCATACATTACTTCTGTTGGTTCCCCAACCGACAATCCTCCAATGGCATTTCCCTCAGCCCCCATGTCTGCTATATGCTTTGCCGCTTCACGTCTTAAATCTGGAAACCCAGCCCCCTGAACAATGGGGAAAAAGGTTTGTTTGTGCCCATATAAAGGTTCCGTATTTTTAAAATGGGTAAAGCCACGTTCCAGCCATCGCTGCGTCAAATGCATAGATTTTCGTGCATATTCCCTTTCGCAATCGCCCGGAGGGCATTCATCCAGAGCCATCATTATGTCTGAACCAATAACCCTTTGCATTTCAACTACATTCTCCGGTGTAAAAAAATGTTTTGAACCATCAATGTGCGATCGGAATTCAACACCCTCTTCGCGGATTTTTCGTATATCCGAAAGCGAAAATACCTGGAACCCTCCACTATCGGTCAATATTGGACGCTCCCAATTCATGAACTTGTGCAGGCCCCCGGCTTGCCCTAATATGCTTTCCCCTGGTCGAAGATATAAATGATAGGTATTTCCTAATATTATTTTTGCATCAATATCTGACTCCAAATCCTTTTGAAGAACAGCTTTTACTGTTCCAAGGGTGCCAACGGGCATAAATATTGGCGTTGGGATGATGCCATGGGATGTTTGAATCTCTCCAGCCCTTGCCCCAACAGCCCTTTTTTCTGATTTTAACGTGAAAAACATGTTCCGGTTTTTATTTCAAGGCACAAAGGTACAGTTTTTTCGTAATTGCCCGATCCCAATAGTTCCAGAATAGAGAACCAATCGGGGGGATACTAAAACATAGCAATTATTTAAAGTCCGATTATTTGCAAACGTGACTAAAAAAACATAATTTGCAAGCCTAAAAAAGTACGACCATGCGAAAATATATCATTCAAATTTCCATATTTTTTGTTGCTTCAGTCATTGCGGTGCCCATTTTTTTGATAGCTATGTTGCAAATTACCAATTACAATCCACCGGAAATAGAAGTACTCGAAAACAACCAAATATCCGACACAATTGCAATTGGACAACCGCTTGGTCTGGTAACCTGGAATATTGGTTATGCCGGATTGGGTGATGATATGGATTTCTTCTACGATGGAGGCACAAAAGTAAGAACATCGTTGGCACGTACACGCCAAAATATGGATTCAATAAAACTTTGGTTGAAAGAACATGCACCGGAATTTGTTGTTCTACAGGAAGTTGACTTTAATTCAAAACGAACTTATTATATGGATCAGTTCGATAGAATAGGGAAGGAGCTCAACGCGTTTGACAATTTCGTAAGGGCTTATAACTACAAGGTTCGCTACTTGCCATTCCCGCCGACAAAGCCATTGGGCAGAATCGAGTCAGGCCTTGTTAGTTTTTCCCGGTACAAGCCTTTTGAATCATCGCGGCATTCATTCCTTGCCAGATATTCTTGGCCCAAGCAACTTTGGATGCTTGACAGGGCTTTTTTAGTACAAAAATTTCATACATCCAACGGGAAAGCTTTGTACATAATAAATACACACAAAACAGCTTTTGATGATGGAACCATACGGCACAAAGAGACCGGACAAATATCAGAATACGCGTTCAACCTGTATAAGGATGGAAACTATGTTATTATTGCGGGAGATTGGAATCAGATACCAACCCAAAACGGTAGTTCAGCAAAGGAAAATACAAAAGGAACTTTTCTAGCAAAAGCCCTGAATACGGAAATGTTTCCTTCTGACTGGACTATTGTTTATGATAATGAGAATCCAACGAACCGATCGTTGGAAACATCAGTACGTGAAAATTGGGAAACATACACACTGGATTTTGCCGTTTGTTCACCAAATGTGTCAGTTTCGAGCTGTATGGTGCAACCATTAGGTTTTCGTTTTAGCGATCATAACCCTGTAAAAATTTCTTTTATTCTGCAAAATCAATAAATGTTTTGAATATCAATACAATTAATTGAATTGATATTCTTTTTGAAAATTGTTTTTATGGTGTGTTCAATATAAATTTGTTCAAAACGTACTGTTTCAGTAAAATTTTTCTATTTTTGAAATCTGATTATGTAGGACGAGATTGATAAGCGAAAAATGCAACTCGGGTAGTGTTGATAAAAAAAAGACAGTATAGAAAAAAAATACCAGCATTTTTGCATTAGGGTATATCAAAAAAAGCGTAATCAAATCCGGCAGTAGGAATATTAGAGCAATCAGTGCATATGGTGTCACTTGAAGAAAGCAATAGGTTTATCGCAGCGATAAAGGGTATTTCAACCTACGATTTTACAGACTATTCTGATAAGTCGTTCCGGCGCCGTTTAGAGAAAATATTGGCTGATTACCGAATGTCAATTGAAGAGTTGACTCAAAAAATATCACGGGATAAAGATTTTCTGGAAAACATAGTGCGTGAAATCACTGTAAATACAACCGAACTCTTTCGCGATCCCGAATTGTGGACAACACTGAAGTACCGGATCTTACCGAAATTTAAGCAAAATAAGTCGATTTTTATTTGGCATGCGGGATGCTCAAGCGGACAGGAAATTTACTCAATGCTTATTCTGCTCAACGAACTCGACCTATTTGAAAAAGCCAAAGTTTTTGCCACAGACCTTAATACGGAAATGCTTGAAAAAGCCAAGCGTGGGGAATATCGATACAGGTTCAACCTGAACTATATGGACAATTTTGATAAAGTTATCAAAGAAAATCCTTACAACTACGAGGAAACCTGCGAAGTTCCATACGAGAAATATTTCGATATTGACAAAAACCGGGACACCATTACAATGAAACCTTTTTTAAGAAATAAAGCGGTGTTTCGTAAACATGACTTGGTGAATGATAAAAACATTTTCTATTCAAAATTTGATATTATATTTTGCAGAAACGTTATTATTTATTTTAATAATAAATTGCAAAACCATGTAATCGAAATGTTCTCTAACAATCTTTATCGTGATGGCTACCTTATACTTGGCGCGCACGAAAGCATCTTGGGTCCTGTTGCCAATAATTTCGAGAGGACGAAAGGCATTTATAAGAAAAAATCATACTAAGCATCGCACCGACCATGATAAATGATATTGGCATAGTAGATACCAAAAAAATCATAGCAGCGATTAGTGACACCTATTCGATTGACTTCAGCAGCCTTGCCTTGACTGCCTTTAAGAGACGTGTCTTAAAGGTAATGAACGAACATAATTATTCCTCCATTGTTGATTTTATTCACCGAATCGAGACAGACCCAAAACTATTTGAAAAATATTTGTCCGAAGGGCTTGTCGATACTACTGAAATGTTCCGCGATCCATCCTTCTGGAGAGATTTGAGGGATATTCATATCCCCGATCTGATTAAAGGGCATGGAAACCTAAGCGTTCTTATTCCAGGTGTATCCTCAGGTGATGAAGTTTACAGTTTTATGATACTTTTGAAAGAATCCGGATTGGTTGGAAAAGTAAAAGTAATGGTGACCAGCCTGAGTCAACTACGACTCGATGCCTTAAAAGCAGGAGTTGCCTACGATATGAGAAAAATGGAAAATTCCGAGGCAAACCACAATAGATTTTCGGGAAGTTTTGAACTGTCTGATTACTATAGGGTTGAGGGCAATAAGGCGATTATGGATTCGTCCCTGCTTGAAGGAATTGAAATGAAGAAGAGTAGCTTTTTATCCGATGAACCAATCAATGGTCAGCATTTGATACTATACCGGAATCGGATGATTTACCTCAATGCAACCTTGCAGGATAAAATTGGCCAGAAACTTTTCGATAGCCTCATTACAGGCGGAATTTTGTGTGTTGGAGCCAAGGAGAGTATCGAAGCTGCACCCTTTGCCCGCAAATTGGTTTGCCTTAACCCGGTTGAAAAAATTTATAAAAAACGAAATACGTGATGACGGATTACAAAGCAGTAATGATTGGCGGAAGCGCTGGTAGTTTTCAGGTAGTGACGCGTATAATAGCTTCGTTACCAAAGAACTATTCACTGCCCATATTTCTTTGCCTGCACCGCTTGAAACACGTACGTTCAGGGTTCGTCGAAGCCTTGAGTATTAAATCGGCATTGCCTATATGTGAGCCCAACGATAAAGACCCGATTAAACCAGGTGTAATTTATTTGGCACCAGCAAATTACCACATGTATATTGAGTTAGGTAATAAATTTTCACTTTCAACCGAAGAGCCTGTTAACCATAGCCGGCCATCCATTGATTTGTCATTTATGTCGGCGGCTTATAACTATAAAAGAAAACTGGTTGGGATAATCCTTTCCGGTGCAAATAGGGACGGTGCCGTAGGACTAAAAAAAGTTAAGGAAAATGGTGGCTTAACCGTCATACAGGATCCTTCCGAATGTCAGGTTGCAACAATGACTAATGCATGTCTGCAAATTGTGCAGGTTGACCATGTTTATTCTACAACGGAGATTATCCGTTTTTTGAGCAAAATAGGATAAGACTTAATGGATATGGAAAAAATACGAAAATACAGACGGCACTTGTCACAACTCATTTTACTCTCCTTTGTTGTGACAGCAACCAGTTTGATTTTATCAAGGTTTCCACAAACTGAATACAGTTACCTCTTTTCGGCTCATATACTACAAGGATTGATTATTTTGTTGATTTATTACAAAGTGCGCAGAATGCATGCAGAAATAAAAGAACAACATGCTTCCTATACCGACTCCCTTAAACCCGAAAATGTAACAATAGAACAAGTAATTAACCAGCAGGAACGTTCATCCGAAGCACAGACACAGGAACACGAGGATCGGTTCAACCACCTTATCGAACAATTCAACAAAATTGAAAGCCCTGAGTATCTTGCCAAATCATTCCTTTCCAGAATGGCAAAAGAGTTTAGCATTGTACAGGGATTGTTTTATCAATACAACCCCAATTCGGATAGTTTTCATCCCATAGCCGATTACGCTTTTTATGGACAGGAAACTCCTCAACCTTTCCGTTTGGGGGAAGGGTTAAACGGACAAGTAGCCAGAGATAGGAAGACTCTATATTTAAGCGAATTGCCAAAAGACTACAGACAAGTAATTTCGGGTTTAGGAAAACGTGAGCCAAAATACCTGACAATCATTCCCATAGTATTTAACGAAAAGACTGTAGCAGTGGTTGAAATGGCACTTTTTAGCAATTTAGATACAAATCCTTTAATGATGTTGGAGAAAATTCTTAATAACCTTTCAAACCATTTCGAAAAATAAAGTAGCTTTGTAGAATGCGATTTTAATATCCTTTTTGTATGAACACGAATTACAAACGGTCAAAACAAATACGAGAGATGTTTCTTGGAAGTGGTTCCGAGTCGGGAACTCCCGTGGGCATTATTGTACTTGCGATGGTCTTTCCTTTGATCGCCTGGATTCTGGAATTTATTATCAAGGATCAGGAAATTTCTATTTACGGTCTTGTTCAAATTCATATCGAAAATCCTTCCCTTTTACTATTTGATATGATTCCTGTATTGCTTGGATTTGGCGGTTATTATCTCGAAAGAATGTTTAAACTTAGCGATACTTATTATTTAAGCACGATTCAGCAAAAGGACAATATAATAAACAGAAACGTTCAGATAGCCAAGAAAATAGGGGAAGGGAATTTTCAAATTGATGACAGCAACATTGACGACAAGGACGTATTGGGGAGGTCGTTAATTAGGATGCGCGATAACCTTCTGGATACAGCAAGGAAAGAAGCCGACCAAAGCTGGATAGCTGCCGGTAAGGACAGAATTTCCGACATTCTGAGGATGAATAATGACATTGAGAAATTGGCCTACGAAGCATTGGTTTCACTGATTGAATATATCAAGGTAACACAAGGTGCATTTTATATTTATGATGATGATCGACAATTAATTATCAACAAGGCAACCTTTGCCTACAATCGTAAGAAATATATTGATCAAAGTTTTGAAATTGGTGAGGGACTTATTGGACAAGCCGCCTTTGAGATGGCAACAATTTATCTGCGCGAAATACCTGACGATTACGTTACCATCACCAGCGGTTTGCTTAAAGATCAAAAACCAAACAGCATTTTAATCGTTCCGCTTATTACCGATGAAAAACTTCAAGGAATCATAGAATTTGCCTCCTTAAGCAACCATTTTTCTCCATTGACAATCAGGTTCCTTGAAGAATTAAGTGATATTATTGCACGTACTCTGTTTAACCTTAAGGTTAATTCCAAAACCGAACAGTTGCTACGTGATGCCCAGAAGATGACAGAGGAACTTCGGGAAAATGAAGAAGAGCTCCGTCAGAACGCCGAGGAAATGAGAGCCACTCATGAGGAACTGGAACGTACCAATACAAAACTAGAGCAACAAATACAGGCGGTCGAGAATTCGCAAAAGAAAATACACTCCTTGTTGGAAAATGCTTCTGAGGTCATTTCTATTTACGACGAGGGTCTCCATTTATCTTATATTTCACCATCCGTAGCCAATATTTATGGATTTTCCCCCGAAGAAATGATGGAGGGAAAGGATATTGACAGGCTTACAGCCAAAGGAAATGCCGACATCAAGGCAATGTTCCAGGCCGTCTTGAACGATCCTCACAAGCCACAAGTCATCCAATACACATACATGCGTAAGGATGGAAAGAAAATATACGTAGAGACCGTGGGGCGTAACCTGTTGCATGATCCCGCAATACAGGGAATTATCCTTAATTCACAGGATATAACTGAACGCAAAAGGGCTGAAAAGGAAGAGCGCATGAAAAGTAAAATGCAGGCTCTCTCCGAGAACTCACCCGATATGATCATGCGGCTCAACCTTGTTGGACAGTTTTTTTACGCAAACCCAATCGTGAAAATTTTTACCGGCGTTGACAACAAAACTATTGTTGGAAAAACCTTAGATCAAGTTGATTTCCACGATCAAATAAAAGACTTCTTCACAAGGGTATTGGTTGATATAGGTAAGGCAGGGCAAAAACAAAATTATGAAACGGTTTTCCCAACAAACTTTGGAGAAAGGATTCAGCAGGTTAATGCAATACCAGAGTACAGCGAAGAAAAGGAACTTGAAACCGTTTTAATAGTTGCCCATGATATTACAGAGCAAAAGAAAATTGAAAACGAAATTAAGGAAAAGAACAAAAATATTACAGAGAGCATCAATTATGCTGAACGCATTCAAAAAGCCCTCTTACCCGATACCCGTTTAGTACAGGAGTATTTGCCCAAATCTTTCATCCTGTACAAGCCAAGGGATGTTGTTAGTGGTGATTTTCCATGGTTTTTTGTAAAAGAGAATT
This sequence comes from Salinivirgaceae bacterium, assembly GCA_037441445.1. GTDB lineage: Bacteria > Bacteroidota > Bacteroidia > Bacteroidales > Salinivirgaceae > JAAYQU01. The sequence continues at coordinate 30,418 of JBBISE010000015.1, read as the reverse complement.
TGATATATATAGCAGCTGTCGATTGTACGGGGCATGGAGTTCCAGGGGCGCTACTGTCTTTTGTCGGGTATTTCCTGTTAAATAACGTTGTAGATCATGACTCTGACATGAATGCCGGCGAAATTTTGGATATTTTCCACTTGGGAGTCCGATCGGCCTTGAAGCAAGACATGGAAGGAGCCAATGCACGCGATGGAATGGATATTGCTTTTTGTAAAATTGATTTGAAAGCGCAAAAATTACAATATGCCGGAGCTCACAGGCCACTTTACCTTTTGAGAAACCGTAACCTTGAGGAGTTTAAGGGCAACCGTAAAGCAATTGGTGGAATTCCTTTAGGTAAAAAGACCGAGGAGACATTTACTAACTATGAAATTGAAATCCGGCAGGGTGATAAGATTTTCTTTTTTTCAGATGGACTACCAGACCAGGTCGGAGGACCCGAGAATCAAAAATACCAATCGAAACGAATACGTGATTCAATTGTAAAATACCCTGATCATAGTATGATTCAATACCTGAATTTCTTTAGCAAGGACTTTTTGCAATGGAAAGGAGAGAACAAACAAATTGACGACGTGTTATTAATAGGAATCGAGTTTTAAAGAAAAATGCTATTGGAATGAATATAAACAGCAACTATTATGGATGGTAAAATAGACGTTAAAGAGTTCCTAGAGTTCGTCTATAGTTTTTATAAAACTATGCGCGAACACCAGGTTGCTTTAGTTTACGAGGGGGATGTTACGCACCAGATTACGAAAGCGTTCACCTCGCTGACTGAAGCAAACATGGAGGCTCAGATGGAAGACCCTTCCACACAGAAAAAGGTCTTTCATGTGATGGTTGAGTGTTTGCAAAACCTGAGCAAACACGCCGAAGTAATTGGGGGCGATGACAGCGCTCAACACAAAGATGGATCCGGAATTTTCCTGCTCAGCAAAGGAGATGATTGTTATAATGTAACTACCGGAAACGTGCTAAGCAAAGACAAAGTCCCCTTTATTTCACAAATGTTGGACGATATCAACTGTCTTGACAAAGAGGGACTGAAAGGCCTTTACAAGCAGCGCATCAAGGAAGGTCGCCTGTCTAATAAGGGTGGAGCTGGACTTGGGTTTATAGATATTGCTAAGAAAACCGGAAGTAAGCTTTATTACAATTTCCTTTCAATCAACGATGAATATTCGTTTTTTGTATTTTCAACACAAATTTCAAGAAATAACTAAACAACCATATAAACCATGGAAGTAATTAAAATCATTGGAACAGACGATACGCCAAGCGTAACACTTGACGCACAAAACGACCTATTTGAAATTTCAGGCCGTTCGTTACCCGAAGATGTAGCTGCATTCTATGAACCAATCCTTGATTGGCTCGATCGCTACTCGGCAAGCCCAAACGAAAAGACAGTTTTCAATTTCAAGCTTGTGTACTTTAACACAGCTTCATCGAAGCTTTTGCTTGATATTTTACTCAAACTTGAGGAAATCTACGAAGCTGGAAATGATGTTTTAATCCGTTGGCACTTTCCTGAAGACGATGAAGATATGGAAGAAGCTGGCGAGGAATATGCCGACATAGTTGAGGTACCATTCGAACAAGTTAGCTACTCTCTTGATTAAAAACCTGATAGGTAAAGCCAATAAGAAGAAAGAAAAGGTATGAGCGAAGAGATTCTCAAGGCGTTAATGCAGCTTTTTGCCCTCATTGCAAAACAGGACAGCGGGGTTGAGGACAATGAAATTGAATTCGTACGTAAGTTTTTGACATCTCAACTTAACCACGAGGCCGTCAAGGAATACTTATACCTTTTCTACGAGCATGCGGAAATCGATCCTGATAATGTTGATAAGCAGGACCGGGAAAAGCAGCTCACCTCGGTGAAAGATTCGGTAAAAATTCTGGGTATATGTAAGAAGATTAACAAAAGGCTTACACAGAAGCAGAAAATAGTTGTTCTTGTTCGCCTTTTTGAACTTGTCAATGCAGACAGAAAGTTTACAGATCAACGGATGGCCATTGTTAACACCGTGGCCGAGGTTTTTAATATTACCCCCGAGGAATTTAAAAGTACCGAGTCTTTCATAATTGACCTGCCAGAAAAAGTCAGCGACAATTCTATTTTAAAGATCAATAGTAAAACAACAGCTGAAGCCGATGAGTGCAAGCAAATAAAAACAGAGGAACTTGATGGTGACATTCTTATTTTGCAAATAAAGAGTGTCGATCTCTATTTTCTCCGATATACAGGCTCTGCTGATATTTTATTAAACGGATTACCTGTTAATAGCAGGTCAATATACCTCTTTGCCAATGGCAGTTCCATCAGGTTACCCAAAAGTAAACCAATTTATTATTCTGACGTCCTTTCTCATTTCCTTGCCGATATCACCTCCGCCCGCATTACATATAATGTTGATAATGTTGAGTTTAGATTTCCAAATGGTGCTATTGGCCTTAGAAATATTTCCATTTCAGAAGAACAGGGCAAATTAATCGGAATAATGGGCGCTAGTGGAGCCGGTAAAACCACTCTGTTAAATCTTTTAACAGGTCTTCAAAAACCTTCATCCGGTACAGTAAAAATCAACGGCATTGATTTGCATAACCAGAGTGATGAAATTGAAGGCGTAATAGGGTTTATTCCTCAAGATGATTTGCTTATCAGCGAGTTGACTGTCTATGAAAACTTGTACTACAATGCAAAACTTTGTTTTAAGGAATTATCAAACGAGGAAATTGATAAACTTGTTCTTAAAACCTTAAATGCACTTGGACTTTTAGAGCGCAAAGACCTAAAGGTTGGATCTCCGCTCAATAAAGTTATCAGTGGTGGACAAAGAAAGCGTTTAAATATTGCTCTTGAGTTAATCAGGGAACCATCCATTTTATTTGTTGACGAACCAACATCCGGATTATCCTCAAGGGATTCAGAAAACGTAATGGACCTTTTACGTGAATTAGCATTAAAAGGCAAGCTTATTTTCGTAGTAATACATCAACCGTCTTCAGATATTTACAAAATGTTCGATAAGATGGTTATTCTGGATACTGGTGGTTTCCTTATTTACTATGGAAATCCGGTAGAAGCAGTAACTTATTTCAAAACCCTTGATAATCAAATTAATGCTGACGTAGGAGAATGTCCCACTTGTGGTAATGTTAATCCTGAACTGATTTTTAATGTCATTGATGCACAGGTTGTCGATGAATTTGGTAAGTACACCGGTATCAGAAAAGTAAAACCCGAAAAATGGGAGGAACACTATCTTGATAAGCTAAAATATGAACGTATTGAAGATGTAAAGGAAGATCCCCCAAAAAGCCTGAGCATACCCAATTGGATTTCGCAGCTTAAGATATATTCCATTCGGGATGTCCTTTCAAAAATTTCAGATAAGCAATACATAATGCTAAATTTGCTGGAAGCTCCTTTGCTCGGTTTCATTTTGGCATTTATTATACGGTATATTGAACCCGATTCAGACTCGTATGTCTTTCGCGTAAACGGGAACATCCCCCCATACATCTTCATGAGCCTTATTGTCGCCCTTTTTCTGGGTTTTATGGTTAGTGCGGAGGAAATCTTCAAAGACCGGAAGATATTGAAACGTGAAGCTTTTTTGAACCTTTCCCGCTCCAGTTACCTAATAAGTAAAGTAGCCATTCTATTCCTGATTTCGGCCATTCAAGCCATTTTGTTCCTTTTGGTAGCAAATTCAATCCTTGATATACGTGGACTTACGTTTGAATATTGGATGGCACTCTGGACCATTGCTGCTTTTGCCAATATGTTGGGCTTGAATATTTCTTCGGCATTTAACTCGGCGGTGACTATTTATATTATGATTCCATTGCTTATGATACCGCAAATGGCCTTAGGGGGAGCCATGTTCAGTTTTGATAAGTTGAACAGGTCAATAGGCAGTGTTGATAAAGTTCCATTTATTGCCGAGGCAATTGCCTCACGTTGGTGCTATGAGGCCCTCATGGTTAAACAATTTAAGGACAACGAATTTGAGAAATATTTTTATGATCTTGATAAAGTAATAAGTAACGGTGATATTCAGGGAACCAAGTGGACAGCTGAGATTCGACAAAGGATTGATGAGTCATTGAGTGGAATAATATCAAAGAATACCGAAAGACTCGAAAAGACAGAAAAAACGCTTCAATTAATACAAAACGAAATTTCTCAGGAGTTAAAGCGCAATCCAAATGTCGAGTTCAATCATCTGGATAAGTTAACTGTCAATGAATTTAATGGAACAATTGCAGATTATACGCTCAAGTATCTTGATGGAATTACTGATTATTACGAGATGCAGATTTCCAAAGCCCGAACAGCCAAGGAACGAATCATTACGTCCTTAGATGCAAAAGATCCTCGAATATATCTGGAACAGCAAAATCGATATCACAACGAGGCTGTTGGTGATATAGTTAAAAATATTTACATGAAGCAAGTGGTCGAATCCGACGGTCGTTTGATAAAGCAGCGGGATCCTATTTTCAGGGTTACTGAACCCGATCATTTGTTTAGTTTTCGTGCCCATTTTTATGCTCCGCAAAAGCATTTTATGGGAATCTTTTTTGATACTTTTTGGTTTAACATGGTGGTAGTTTGGACAATGACTATCTTTTTATACATCACTCTATATTACGACTTATTGAAAAGGTTACTAGATCTGAATATCGGCAAAGTAATCGGAAATGCTATTCCAAAAATGAACTACGGCAAAGTGCTTATTCCGGTTAAAGGGCTGATAAAAAAAATCAAAGTTCCACGAATAATAATTCGATTTAGAAAAAAATAATTGCTATATTTAGGCTCGAAAACATTAAAGTTGTAACTTTGATTCTGAATCTTGGCAATCCATGTTGGTTATTTGCCTGTATTCAAGTTTTTGAAGAAATGATAATCGTTACTGTAAAATAAAATTGTATGAACCGTATCGTCATTTACACATTGATAGTTTCTGTCGTTGGATATGGATGTGGGTGTGGAAGTGAGAAGAAAAGTGACAACAAAGACATCTTCAAGACCATCGTTGAGGAGGGCGTTTCGCTGGATTCGATCACTAATGAGGGCACTGAGCCTATTGAAACTTTACAGATACTGCAAAATATATCTTCATCCCCGGTGGAAATGGCAGCTTTGCTACAGGCAACCGGTGTTCCTTTCAATGAAAACTATATTGCCAGTATTGACGCAATTGACCGTTACAACACAGACTTTAAACGTGCTTTAAACTTGGGTATTTTTGGAGCCGACTTGGGCTATCTCAATATGTACAAGAAAACCGGCCCTGTAATGACCAACATGAGAGCAATACGTAAGTTGAGTGAAGAGTTGAGGGTTCAGCAGTTTTTTGATTTTAATACTATTCGGCGTCTTGCAACTAACAATGAGAATCTGGACTCACTGATGTATATTTCTGTTTCCAGTTTTAATAATATGGACAACCATCTTCAAAAAACAGGAAGATCGGAGGTCAGTGCTTTAATCCTTTGCGGAACCTGGCTTGAGGGAATGTTTATTGCAACTCAGGTAGTGAAAAATGCCAGGGATAACAGTGAAGTTATTGAGCGAATTGGGGAACAGAAAACAATTGTTGAGAACCTTGTCGATATTTTGGCTCATTATAAAAAAAATTCGCAGTTCGAATATCTTTATAACCAATACAATAAAATATTGAAATCTTTTGATGGTGTAACCAAGACTATTGTACAAGGCGAAGCCAAAGAGGTTGAGATGGATGGTATCTTGGTGTATGTTCAAAGTGAAACTTCCTATGTTAATGTACCAAAGGAGACACTTGACAATATTATCAAGGTGATTGGGGAAGTCCGAAAAGAGATAATGGACATGTAATTGTACATTGCGATTAGAATAGCCTAGAATTTGGAGAAATTCCGAAAAATAACAAAAACATGAAGCAGTTATTACTACTTTTAACAATCGGAGTGTTATTGTCAGCAAACCCAGTGGCTGCCCAAAGTGATGAGTTGGTCAACTCCTGTGCCCTAAATATTGGTAATGCGACCTATTTAAAAGACTTTAAGTATAAGATGCCGCAAAGTGCTGTCAAGCCACCACCGTCAACGAAAAACAGTGTTCTTCTTAACAAGGGAACAATTTACAAGTTCAGTGTGTGTAATGCTGATGGCTATGAAGGAAAGTTGATAGTCGAAATTTTTGATGGGCCGAACAAGCTTGTTTCAAATCTCAAAGCCGACGGAGCTATTGATAATGCGTGTGGGTTTTCTTGTATGAAAAGCGGTGTGTATTCAATAAATGCTTATTTCCATGATGGGAAAGAGGGAGCGGCAGTTTGCGTAATGTCATATATCACTGTTAAATAAGAATAATTGTTTTAAACATTGTACGCCGGCGGGTAAGCACCTGTCGGTTTTTTAGTCTAATTGCCTCTGTAGGTGCGGGCTAACGGTATTGTTTTTGTGGTCATTTCGCAGTCAAATCTTCAGCTATGTCAGGAATTTATATCCATATCCCTTTTTGCAAAAGCCGATGCTATTACTGTGACTTTTATTCCTGCACGGATGTATCCGCTATTGATAGATATGTTGATGTTTTAAAAACTGAAATAAACGATCGGAAAAATTACCTTGATTTACCCGTAGAAACCATATATTTTGGAGGAGGAACGCCATCGTTACTATCCGCCAAACATGTTACAGAAATTATTGAACTGATTAACAATAACTTCGATGTTGTACAAAATCCCGAGATAACTTTCGAGGCCAATCCTGATGACCTAACTACCCGTTATCTTAAAGAATTAGCCAGAACACCAGTTAACAGATTAAGTGTTGGAATACAGTCGTTAGACTCGTATTTTCTTAAATTAATGAACCGCAGACACACCGAAAACCAAGCCCTTACTTGCATTGAGCAAGCCCAGAGGTTTGGGTTCGATAACATTAGTATCGATATTATTTATGGAATCCCTTGGTTAACGACCAAAGAATTATTGACTACACTCCAAAAAATTGGTTCACTCAGAATTCAGCATTTGTCGGCCTATCATATTACTTATGAGGAAAATACAGTTTTTTATACCTTAAGAAATAAAGGTTATATTACTCCTATATCTGATGACGAGAGCTATGGCCAATACATGTCAATTGTTGAATGGTCCACTAAAAACAACTTTATTCATTATGAGATTTCAAATTTTGGGAAGCTGGGGCGATTTTCAAAACACAACTCAAATTATTGGAAGCAAATGCCCTATTTGGGAGTAGGAGCTGCAGCACATTCATTCAACATTGCCAGTAGAAGATGGAACGTAGAAAATCTGCATGAATATTTAAAATATAAAGAGTGTAAAGGAAATATTTATAAGGAAGAGCATCTGACTAAGGTCGATCGGTTCAACGAGCTGCTTTTAACGTCTTTGAGAACCTCGTGGGGAGTTGATATTGAAAAAATCAGGACGGAATTCGGGCACGAGAGGGCTAACATTATTCATTCCATCGCTGAACGATACGAGAAATCCGGATACATTACAATAGAACAAAATACCGCAATTCTTACCGATAAAGGATTTTTTATTTCTGATAAAATCATCAGCGAAATGTTTTCTGATTAATTTTCTAAACAACCCATGATTTATTTTTCTATACTTTTGTGTCTTGTGCAGCCAAAATTTCAAGATTTTACTGGTTTGGAGTTTTTTAATTTACTTGTGGCTACTTCACATGCCGTAGTTATTGATGTTCAGGTTGGTGAGGAATTCGAGGTCTGTCATATTATAAAGTCCATACACGCCCCCACAAAAGCTGAAATTTTGTCGATAACGGACACGTTAGGGAAGGATAATGCTATTTTTGTTTATTGTTTGCATGGTAAGCGAAGCCAATCAGCGGCCAAACTGTTGGTTGAAAACGGATTTTTAAATGTTGTAAATTTAAAAGAGGGGCTAAATGGTTTTGTCGCTGATTCTGCTGCCATACAATATCACAACTACCTGGAATATAAAACAAAATAAAAAGTATTGTAAAATATGTTAGCTCCTCAACTGAAAAGCAAAACAATTCTTCTGGCCGAGGATGACCACGGAAGTGCCATGTTAGTTGAGGCGATTCTAAAGGCAACGGGAGTTACTATTATTGTTGTTAAAAATGGCAGAGAGGCCGTTAATGAAGTAAAGCAGAATCCAAATATTAGTTTGGTCTTGATGGACATCCAAATGCCCGAAATGGATGGAATTGAAGCCACGAAATCTATCCGGTTATTTAATCAAGACATCCCGGTAATTGCTCAAACCGCATTTGCAACTGCTGACGACAAAGCGAAATGTCAGAAAGCCGGATTTACAGCTTTTCTTGCTAAACCTATTGATGTTAGGCTGTTGTATGATACCTTATGGCTTCATTTGAGCTGTTGAAGTGCGGGATTCATGCTCTTCTTACATCAGTCCACGCAGTGTTATTGCCAGGGAAATAAATTCATCGACCGATAATTGTTCCGGTCTTTTATCAAACAATTTATCTTCGAGTAATTTTTTATCAATTATTTGACTGAGGCTGTTTCGCATGGTTTTGCGCCTTTGGTTAAATGCTGTTTTAATGACTTTTAGTAAATATTGTTCATTAATATCTTTAAAATCACGATTTATTGACTCTAAGCAAATCACTCCCGACTTGACCTTTGGTGGTGGAATAAAGACTTGTTCAGGTACGGTAAAACAATAAGAAACCTTATAAAACAATTGCACCCAGACACTTAAAATTCCGTATTGTTTAGAGTTTGGCCCAGCCGCAATGCGTTCTGCCACTTCTTTTTGAAACATACCGGCAATTACAGGCACATTTGAATGGTGCTCGATTAATTTAAAAAGAATCGGTGAAGAAATATTGTATGGGAAATTTCCAATTACCATGAAATTGGCTGGAAACAGAATTTTTAAATCCGTTTTAAGAAAATCGGCAAAATGAATTCTATCCTCAAGCTCAGGAATCTCTTTTTTCAAGACTTCGACGCTCTCAGGGTCAATTTCAATAACGTGAAGATTTTCACCGTGGTGTTGTAGTAAAAAACGTGTTAACACTCCTGTTCCAGGTCCAATTTCCAAGACGGGCAAATTTGTCTCAGGTAATAGCCCTGCAATTTTGCGTGCAATATTCTTGTCGGCCAGAAAGTGCTGTCCGAGATGCTTTTTGGCTCTTATCATCGTGTAATTTCCGAATAAGGTTAGTGGGTAATGGTTAACTCCTCCATTAGGTTTTTTGCACCAGCAAATTTGTCCATAATAAACATTATATACCGAATGTCGAGCCCAATGTTTCTACAAATCTTCGGATTGTAATAGAGATCGCTCATTACACCATCCCAGGCACGGTCGAAGTTAATGCCAACCAATCGGCCTTCTGCATCAAGAATTGGGCTTCCGCTGTTACCTCCTGTTGTGTGGTTAGTGGCTGCGAAACAAACGGCAACATTTCCATCCCCATCAGTATAATTACCAAAATCTTTGGACTGATAGAGCTCTTTTAGTTTCTTGGGGACATCGTAGTCATAAATATTTGGATTGTCTTTTTCCATGATCCCGCAAAGGGTTGTATGCCAGTTGTATTCGACAGCATCTGCCGGGCTGTAGCCCCGAACTTGCCCGAATGCAACACGAAATGTACTATTTGCATCGGGGTAAAACGATTTGTTTACCTGCATTTGTCGCAAGCCTTCCAGATATTTCCTGTTCAACGGTGGAATCCTTGATTCTAGAACCCTGAACTGGGGAGTTAATATGTTCTCGTAAATATTTTGTAAACCTTCATATAACAGGTAAGCCGGATCGTTTTTCACAATTTTTTGTCCCTTGATATTGAACTCATCAATAAGTTTTATTAATCTTGACGTGTCTGCGTAGAGGGAATTTTCAAATAGCCATGTTCCAAGTTTATTTAAATCGCCCTTGAATTGTTTGTTTAGTTTTTTGTAGTAATCTGGCTGATATTCGTCGGGTACATGGTTTTCAAACTGAGCCAATAGTTTAGAAAATAATGTTTTGTCGATGGGCAAATAATAATCTTTATAAAAATTACGTACCACTTGTTTGTATTCTTCTCTGTTAATATCGTTGGGGTCAATCTTTGCAAGTTCGCGTAACGCATGGACAAAACGAATAAGTTCTATCTGGTAAGCTCCCTCATTATAGTATTCTCTGTAAGGTGATATTTTCGATAACTGGGCATAGATGTCTTCATATTCGTTTAAAATGTTTTTATACTCGGGGTTTGTAATAGCAAATTGGACAAATTGAGCTTCCAGTTCTTTTTTCTTCTCAACAACGTCAAAACGGTTCAAGCCTTGGATTTCCCCAATCCACTTCTTCCAGGCATTTGCCAATCCAGCTACTTTACTGCTGTATTGTATCCTGACAGCCCGGTCGTGTTCCATGAAATATTTCATGGTCTCAATCCGCATCTCACGCAGTTTGATTCTTATCGGGTTTTCAATATCTTTCTGAAATGTAATGGCTGCTGATGGCAGGTATTGTTGGGTTGTTCCGGGGTAACCCATAACAAAAGTAAAGTCGTTTTCTGATACACCTTTACCATTTATCTCGAAAAACCTGTCAGGCACATAAGGTTTGTTTTCAGGCGAATAGGCTGCCGGTTTGTTGTCAGGGCTTGCATAAATCCTAAAAAGGGCAAAATCGCCTGTATGGCGTGGCCATACCCAATTGTCGGTATCGCCACCAAATTTCCCAATAGCAGAGGGTGGTGCCCCTACTAATCGAACATCGTTAAATATTTCATAAACAGACAGGTAGTATTCGCTACCGTTGTAAAATGGGCTAACCTTGGCCCAATAGTGATTGCCTGCTACGGCTTTTTTCTCAATTTCTTCAATGTTTGCACGCAGTACAGAATCACGTTGATTGGCCGATAGGTTGTCATTTATGCCTGCAAGCACCGACGTGGTAACATCTTCCATTTTTCGAAGGATGCTTGCCGTTAAACCCGTATTAACCAGTTCTTCTTGCAAGGAATAGGCCCAAAATCCTTCGGTAAGATAATCATTTTGTAAAGTGCTGTGCTTCTGAATATAGCCATATCCGCAATGATGGTTAGTAACAAAAAGACCTTTGTTGGAAATTAACCCTCCGGTACAAAAGTGGCTAAAAGGGCGTCCTTCGCGTCCCAAACCCACAACAGCATCGTTGAAACTGGGTTTGTCGGGTGAGTAAATGTCTTCCGCTTCGAGCTTAAAGCCCTGCTGCTTCATCTGATTTATTGTGTTTTCTTTCAGTTTAAAGGGCAGCCACATTCCTTCGTCAGCTTTCACACTGAGTATTGCGAACGATAGCATTACGGTGGTTAAAAACGCGGATTTTCTCATGACCTAACGTTGTATGTGTTTATAAAAAGTCTTGTAATTCTCTGTATATTAATTGAATGGGCATTCCAACAACATTGAAGTATGATCCCTCAATACGCCATATCCCTACCATTCCAATCCATTCCTGAATTCCATATGCCCCTGCTTTGTCCAAGGGTTTAAATTTATCGACATAGAAATGTATTTCATCATCGGTTAATCTTTCAAACCACACAAATGTTTGGGCATGAAATACTTTTGTCTGTTCTGTAGTCATAAGACAGACCCCGGTTACCACTTCGTGCATACCACCGGAAAGTTTTCGTAAATAGCTATATGCTTCTTGTGGCGTGGCCGGTTTTCCCATAATTTCGCCCTGATGCACAACAATAGTATCGCAGGTTATCAGTAGTTGATTTTCTTTCAATTGTGGTTTGTAGGCTTTCGCTTTTTTTGATGCAATGTGCCTAGCCACATCCAAATAATTGAGTTCGGCCGGTGCTGTTTCTTCCACATCAAGCGTCTCACATACAGTGAATGCCAGTCCCAACTCGTTCAACATTTGCTGACGCCTAATGGAACGCGAGGCTAAAACAACTTCGTATTTATTTTCGATACGTTTAAGGTAGCTGCATTCTTGAACCATGGATTATGTTGTTTTTTACTGAAAGAAACCAAACAGGAATGGGAATAATATTCCGGTTAGCATCACAAGTTTAACAATATTTCCAGGAATACGGTACTGTTTTGTTTCCCGTGCAAGATATGTCTTAAAAGTAACAAAGATGAGCGGAGAAATTACAAAAATAGCCAGGTAGCCTCCATAAATTAGAAGGTTGTTAAACCTCAATGTTAGGACAATGTAAGTAACAATAATAAAGATTATTACTGTCAAATTAATTATCTGAACAATCCACTTTGCTTTCACAGGACCAAATACAATGGGTAATGAGCGTCTTTTATATCTTGCATCACCTTTTACATCTTCGAAATCTTTGATTATTTCCCTGATCAAATTAGTAAAAAATGCAAAGATGGAATATAATAAAATCATGTAAAATATTGTTCGGAGGATAAATAATGTTTCAACCTCTTTAGGCCAGACAGCGTTTTCCCTCAGATACCAGGCGAACTCGAATAGAACAACTTGAAAAGGGACTAGAAATGCCATTGTCGAGACGGCAAGATTACCCAACAAGGTGTGTTTTTTTAGTGAAATGCTGTAGTACCAGAATACAACTGTTACGAATAAATAAATGCCAGGAACCCACCAGAGTTTAACTCTGTAGGCAAGTATCAAACCAAAAAAAACACCCAGAATGTTGAATATCCAGTGCCATAAAATAGCCGCTCTGCGGTGAATTTTTTTTCCAACAATGATTTTATTGGGACGGTTTATAGCATCGATTTTTTGATCAAAATAGTCATTGATTATATAACCAGCAGCCCCAATGAATAGTGCACCCAGAATCATTACAATGAAATCCAGTATGGGCATTTGTGGATCGAGGCCAATATTCTTGTATAATGGGACAATGATTCCATATCGCATAGAAAACATGGTCAGCATGATGATAAACAAATTGGTAGGCCTCAGAAGTTTTATAAAGTGCATTTGTTTAATATTTAACGGGCCATTTTCCCTGTGCCCGAAGTGTTTGTTCTATTACATCGCGTACACAACCTTTCCCACCAGAAAAACCCGAAATGTAGTGCGCCAGGTTTTTTATTGCTGAATCAGCATCGGAAGGACACGTGCGTATTCCGGCCAATTGTATTACCTCGTAATCAGGCATGTCGTCTCCCATGTACAAAACAGTATCGGGATTCAGGTTATAACGCACTGTAAACTCGCGGAAAGCTTTGCATTTGTCGGGAGCTGGCAAATAGATATCTTTTACACCAAGTTTTTCCATGCGCAAAACAACCGACTTTTCGTCACCGCCGCTGATAATGGCAATGGGGTAACCAAGTTTTACGGCAAGTTGGACCGCATAACCATCGCGAATATTCATAGTGCGGAGCTGTTCGCCTGTGTGAAGTATGAGCAACTGACCATTAGTAAATACGCCATCGACATCGAAAACAAAGGCTTTTATAAAGCTAAGCCGTTCTTTAAAATTGAGCATATTGCAGGGCTTTTTGCAAATATAGGAAAATGTTTGCTAAACCTTGCTGTGTTTTTTACTAATAATGTCGGAAAGAAGCCGGTAAATTTCCTTGTTTTGTCCCGACAACAGTGCCAGATGCTTTTCAATGGTTTTGAAATCGCCTCGGACAGCTGGCCCCGTTTGCGATTGAGATGGGCTTACAGCAATGGCTTTATGAGCCGTTTCGGTGATAAGGGCCGATAGTAATGAAAAATCGAGGTTGTTTTGTTTTAGCAACTCCTCGGATATGGAGTACATGTAATTCGTGAAATTGCAGGCAAAAACAGCGGCAAGGTGAAGTGTGCGCCTTTGTGTGCCCGAAATGTCGTGAACATTGTCGGAAAGTAATGAAGCAAATCGTCTGATTGTTTCAAGTGTTTTTGCATTGCTGGCCTCGACACAAAGGGAAACATCCTTAAAATCAACGGTTTTCAGAGGGTGGAGTGTTTGTAATGGGTAAATAACTCCACAGTTGTGTCCATAGTTGCTGATTTCTCTCAGATCAACACTGCCTGCGCAATGAACTAGAATTGACCCGGAGGCTAATTGCATTCTCGATGCCGTTTCGGCAATCAGCTGGTCGGGAACCGACAAAATACAAATGCAGGGTTTTGTGAATATATTGCTAAATGAAAATTCTTTAAGTTCAGCTTGGTGGATGTACTTTCTGGCTTGGTCACTGCCCCGGGAAACAACGCCCAAAATAGGATAATTTCTGTTTTTAAGTGAAAATATCCAGGATCGGGCAGCTCCTCCAGTGCCTACAATAACTATGGGTAAATCACAGTTCATCATCATCGCTTTGACTTACTATTCCGTGTGTATGTCGTTTAATATTAGAATCGTCGATTTTTCCATAGAATTTAAGTTCACCACCAGTTATGACCTTTCCTTCTATTTGTATGTCGCCCCTCAGCGCTGCAAAAGCACCTGTTGACACTTTTATAACAGTTTGTATAACAGTTGCTTTGTATGCCCGGAATCTTGCCCCTGTTTTGGCTTTAAGTTTCAAAAACTTAACCTCGCCTTCCAAATAGCCAAAACTTCCTGAGGACAGGCTCATGCTCAGCTCCTTCGATTGCACGGTTGCACGCAGTTCAGCACCCGATGCCAGACAGACCGCTGCCGTATCCGACAGAATAACACTGTCTGATTTAATCAAAGCTGCCTGAGTGGCTACAATCTCTTTCAATGGGTGCCCGTATAGGTTGATTTCGACCTGTTTATTCTGATTTGGTTTGATTTTTAAGTGCTTAATGGTTAGCTTGTTGTTCTTTATTTTGGTTTTAATCAAGTGTTCATTTTGGGAATCGATGATTTGAATACCAGGCTCTTTTGTAACATGGTAATTAACCAAAACAGCACCGCGTACTTTAAGTTTTCCGAAGGGTTCAATTTTACGTTCTTGTGTAAAAGACTGAGTAACATGTAAAGAAAATACAATGCAAATCAGGATTGGGGTTAGTTTGTTCCGGTCCATGACATACGTGATAAAACGTGGACGAATATAACGGATTTAGAAATACAATAGTTTACAATTTTTATTAAAAATCGTGGTAAATACAATTATAATCGACTGATATGGGCAAAAAGTTAGTTACCTTCGTGGCAAAAATCGACAAAATGCAATTAAAATTATATTTGGTTATGATAACCAAGATTGTAATGCAACAGGTGATATTGGCTGAAGATTCAATTCCACAAAGAAAAGAAGTTGAAATAAAACAAAAGCTTTGGGGCGATATTTTTGCCTCATACTACACAAGCCTGAACGGGAAAACAAAGCCCAATAATGCTTTCGGAATGCCCACGGCTCTGTTAGGATATACTGCAACATGAAACGAGAAAGTTGCAGGTACCCTTATTTTTGATGTTTACCGCACAACAAACAATATTTCTGTTACTGATAGCATGGGTAATGCCCTGAATGTGAGCTACAATGAAGGCAGCAAATATACTGTGTTTCTGAAACTGGCAGAAATTAAATATTCTCCGTTATCGTTTATAGATTTACGTTTTGGACAACTCCTGAATACACAATACCTTACAACACAAGATAAGTTTTGGGGTTATCGCTATGTTTACTTCACATTTCAGGAAGTGCACCGATACGGAAACCCCGCTGATTTTGGTTTTCAGGCCGATTTGAAGTTTGCGGGCAAAATCCTGAACCAATTGTCCGTAACTAACGGCGAGGGACCCATGAAATACCAGGATGAGAATGGAAAGTTTCTTGTCTCGAACAATCTCGAGGTACGTCCCATTGACGGATTACTTCTAAAATTGTATGTCGATTATTCTCCAAAGCCTGATACATTAGGAGTTTCGAAGGAGCGGAAAACAATATCAGCCTTTGTGGGTTTTAAAAAAGAGAAATTCCGGTTCGCGACTGAATTAAACAAAGTTTTTAATTATGCCTTCCGCGAAAATTCCAATTACTATGGAATTTCATCCTTCGGTAGTTTTACGTTAACAAAGAGGTTCGATATTTTTCTCCGGTACGATTCTATTAACAAATCGGCTTCCATGAACCTGGAAAAGTCACATTTTATATTGGCAGGTACTCAATACGAGCCTTTGGAGAATTTTCATTTCGCCCTGAATAACCGTAACCAAAGTCAAGGTAACTTGGCAACGCTCAACTTCAATGCCGGCTTCCTGTTCTGAAAAAATTGCGCAAACGATTCCGCTTTTGTTTTGTAGTCGTTAGTGGTTTCACTATCTTAGCAGCCAAAATTAAAAAGCTATATGTATGGCAAAGCAAATAAAAATAGGAATTTTACGGGAAACTAAAATTCCCACAGACAAACGTGTTCCTGTAACCCCATCGCAGGTTGTATTGGCAGAAGAAAAGTTTCCGGATGTAAAGTTCTGTGTCCAGCCAAGCGATTTACGCTGTTTCACGAACCTGGAATACGAATACCTCAAAGTTCCTTTTAAGGAAGATTTAAGCGGCTGCGATGTTTTAATTGGGGTCAAAGAAGTCGATAAAACTAAATTTGTTGAAGGAAAAACCTATATTTTCTTTGCCCATGTAGCAAAAAAACAGGCACATAACCGTACCATGTTTCAAGAAATGATGCGAAAGAAAATAACGCTCATTGACTATGAATACCTCACACACCCCGAAAATCAGCGAATCATAGCATTTGGACATTGGGCTGGTGTAGTTGGGGCATATAACGCGCTACGAGCCAAGGGTTTGCAAAAAGGCACATTTAAACTTAAACCGGCACATGAATGCCATGATATGGAAGAGATGTATGCCGGGCTGCACAAAATAAAACTCCAACCCAAGAAAATCTTGGTAACTGGTGAGGGCCGTGTTGCTGGTGGGGCCATGCAAACTTTAAACGAACTGAAAATAAAAAAAGTGGACGTTGACGAATTTTTGACAAAAACCTTTAATGAACCTGTACTGTGCCAAATCGGGCCCAAGGATTATGTAAGTCGCAAGGATGGTAAACCTTTCGATTTCAATTATTTTGTGCAACATCCAGCGGATCATATCAATAATTTTACCCGTTTTTCAAAAGTTACCGACATCCTTATCACCTGTCATTTTTGGGACGAAAAATCACCTGTTTTCCTTACCAAAGAAGACTTCCGTCACCCTGATTTTAAAATTTCGGTTATTGCCGATGTCAGCTGCGACATTAATGGGCCGCTTCCAAGCACACTCCGTGCATCGACCGTTGCCGACCCGTTTTACGGTTACAACCCTGAAACAGAGAAAGAGGAAAAAGCTTTTACCAATCCAAAATTGGTGACAGTAATGGCGGTTGACAACCTGCCATGCGAACTTCCGCGCGATGCATCAAAAGATTTTGGCGATATGTTTGTTAACCGAGTATTGCCACATTTCTTTAACAATGATGAATTTGGCGTAATAGAACGTGCAACCATTCTTAAAAACGGGGAAATTACACCCCGCTACAAATATCTTGAGGCCTACAGCAGAGGAGAGGAGTAGGAGGAATGTAGCTTGACTTGTTGTACAAACAGTACAATGTTGCTCCAATTTCGTGTGGATACGAATAGGTATCAATATGATTTACGCGGTGTTAGCTTCGACGGCTGAGTAGCAGGAAGTAAAGGAACAATGGTAAACGGTAGTCCGGCGAGGGTCAGAGAAACAAATCATACTCACTCCGGACTATTCTGCAAAGAGGGTTGCCATAAATGGAGTATTCCACTACACAGATTTCAACGAAACAATGGCCTGTTCCGGATTAGGGGATTTAAAAACATAGTTTCCTGCTACAAGAACGTTTGTCCCTGCTTGTACAAGTTTCTTGGCGTTGGTGTTGTCAACTCCGCCATCGACTTGAATGAGAAGGTTTAGAGATCGATTGTCCGCTTCAGCTCGTAATTTTCGAATTTTATCGTAACTCCGTTCAATAAATTTTTGTCCGCCAAATCCGGGGTTGACAGACATGACCAATACCATATCGAGGTTTTCGAGAATGTCGAACAGTAATTCCACCGGTGTATGCGGGTTCATTGCAACTCCGGCCATAGCACCTGTATCCTTTATTTGCCTGATGGTGCGGTGCAAATGAACAGAACCTTCCAAATGAACCGTTAAAATATCAGCACCGGAATCGCGAAAAGCAGTTATGTACCGATCGGGTTTTTCAATCATCAGGTGCACATCGAGGGGTTTGGTTGCCAAGGTTTTAATCTGGCTTATCACGGGCATTCCAAACGTTATGTTGGGAACAAAATGGCCATCCATGATATCGAGGTGCAGCCAGTCTGCCTGGCTTCTGTTTAGCATTTCAATATCAGCCTGAAGGTTTAGGAAATTGGCCGACAGCAACGAAGGGGAAACAAGAATTGACATAACCTGATTTTTTTTGACAAAGAAAGCGGAAAAAACCGTTCCAACCAATGTTTGGCCGATTTTTCCCGCTTCGTTTATATACATTTCAAATATATATTTTTACAATAGGCTAACGGATTTATCCTAGGTACATTTTTAAGTTTCGGCAGCGAGAGGTGTGTTTCAGACGCCGGATGGCCTTTTCCTTTATTTGTCTCACCCTTTCGCGGGTCAAACCCAACTCGTCTCCAATCTCCTCTAAAGTCAATGCCTGCGTATTTATTCCAAAGTAGTGACGGATTATGTCCGATTCACGACGTGACAAGGTAGTCAGTGTTCTTTCGATTTCTTTCCTAAGGGAGTCGTTGAGTAGGTTCTTGTCTGGTCCCGGAGTGTCTGATGATTCCAACATGTCGGACATAGAAACGTCCTCACTATCGGTCAGGGGGGCGTCAATGGAAACGTGTTTCCCGACTATTTCCATGGATCGTTTTACTTCATTGGGAGTCAGATCTAGCGCTGTGGCTATTTCTTCGGCGGTAGGTTCGCGTTCAAAATCTTGTTCGAGTTTTGAAAAAGTCTTTGAAATTTTGTTGATGGATCCAATCTTGTTCAACGGAAGTCTTACAATTCTTGCCTGCTCGGCCAGTGCCTGCAAAATAGATTGACGGATCCACCAAACGGCATAGGAAATAAATTTAAACCCGCGCGTTTCATCAAAGCGTTGCGCAGCTTTAATCAATCCCAGATTTCCTTCGTTGATAAGGTCTGGAAGACTAAGCCCTTGGTTTTGATACTGTTTTGAAACGGACACTACAAAACGAAGGTTTGCTCTCACCAATTTGTCGAGTGCTGCCTGATCGCCGTTTTTTATAGCGCGGGCCAGATTAACTTCATCGTCGGCTGTTAAAAGTTCAACCTGCCCAATTTCACGCAGGTAGCGGTCCAACGATTGGGTGTCACGGTTTGTGACTTGTTTCGAGATTTTGAGTTGTCTCATGGACATGCAATTGTGGTATTAGTGTTTGATTAGACCCTAAAAATAGTTTTTATTGTAATACATTAGCATTCTTAAACACTTATTTTTTAATTAAATAAACGTTTTTCTCAGCTGACCTGCCCAATTTAAAAGCCTTTCATCGGTTTTATCGCTTTCGAAATCTTCATCTAGGGGGAGCCCCACGAACATTCCGTTTACAAATGCCTTTGATTCTGTGAATGTGTAGCCTTCGGCTGATACGTGTCCAACAATTTCAGCGCTTTGTTTTTTTAAAATTTCTGCCATTTCGCCCATAGCGTCAACAAAGCGAGCTGCATAGGTTATGTGATCTCCTAATCCGAACAAGGCCACTTTTTTCCCATCGAAGTTTGTATTCTTTATCAGGGGTAGAACTTTCCCCCATTGATTGGCATCGCCAGAACCGTCCCAGCGTTCAGCTCCTAAGGTTGATACCCCAAATACCATATTATCGTAATTGGTTATGGTATTAATTGTTACAGAGTCAATTGGGTATATGTCAACCCTGTCTTGTCCTAACATCTTGTGTAATTTTTCTGCAACCCGTGCCGTGCGTCCTTTTGTTGGACCATAAAAAATTGCTGTCTTTCCCATAAAAATCAAGGTTATGTTTAAAAGGTAAACACGCATTGTGTATGAGTTGTTCAAAGCACATCATTAAAATTGCAACTTTGCAACGAAATAAGTACAGCTTGGTTCTACGGGAATGTTGTACAAAAGTTATTCTTTTTTTAGGTTATTAACAATTCGTTAAGAAATGGTAGGGAGTTAGGAGTGTTTGGCATTGAATGGCTCCGGATGCCACTTTGGTTGATAAAAAGGCTGATGGTGCGGTTTCCGGAGCATTTTCTGGGGTAAATGCGGGTATAGAAAGTTGTTATCAGAATGTTAAATCTTGAAAAATAAACATCATTAGAGGGTTGGAACTGTATATTTGTATCGGTCCTATATACAGGCAATGGAGAAAAAATCCCCGAAAGTGCACTGAAACCGATGGACTACGATAACCAAAACGAAAATTGCCTGAGCCGCCCCAAACCAGGGTGGCTTTTTTTCGCGCGAGGCCTATGAAATTAGTTAAATTTTAGATAAAGAGTAAAGTTATTTATGTTGTTAATTCCGGCAATTCATTACTCTTTTTCATTGTTTTTTTTCATGGTTGTTCATATCGCAAACCAGTAGCCCCGATTTCTTAATGACATAGTATGCCACAGCAAGGGAAACAATCGAAACCCCAATTCCAATGACGTGGTTTCCCGTTAGTTCTTCTATTTTTAGGACAACAACTTTACGCGCAAGGGCAATAATGGCAACAAGGACTACCACTTCCACGTGAACAACGTTTCGTCGAAGGTAAATTTTTATTGTATCTAGCAACTCAATGCCTATTAAAACAAGCAGAAAAACTCCTAACAGGTTCATCAAATCATCAAGGTCAATAAGTAAATATTCTGAATTTAATATGGTTTTAAATAAATAGTACCCCAATTCAATGGTTGCCAAAAGAAGAATTCCGGCCATTATTGTTATGAGAGAATAAATAACAATGCGTTCTAATTTATGTGCAAGCTTTTGAAAATATGCTGGTTGCATGTGCTTGATTTTTGTATTTCGTGTACTGTTTAGTATTTTTTTGCTGTAGACTGTAAATACGGAGACGCAGAGTTATGCGTCCCTGTATTTTAAAGTTAATGTTCAATTACAATAGTTCGTTAAACTTTTTTAACTATCTGATCATCAATACATGCTTCGACTAGGCTCAGCATGACGCAAGTGATTAATATTGAGCCACTTGTCATTTTGAGCGGAGTCGAAAAATAAAAGTTTAACGAACTATTACAATTACAAACAGTTGTTATTATTTTACAATGGGTTTGTAGTCCATGTTGTAAAAAGCAAAGGACCATAGATCGGCGTACTCCTGGATAACCATGGCGGTGGGTTTACCTGCACCATGACCGGCCTTGGTGTCGATTCTGATAAGGACGGGGTTATCGCCTTTGTAAGTTGCCTGGAGTGTTGCTGCATATTTAAAGGAATGCGCAGGAACAACGCGATCGTCGTGATCGGCAGTAGTAACCATAGTTGCTGGATAGACCCCAGGCTTAATACTGTGAACGGGACTATAGTTTTTCAGGTAAAGGAACATTTCTTCATTGTCCTCGCTTGTTCCATAGTCGGTTGCCCAGTAACGGCCAATGGTAAATTTATGGTAGCGTAGCATATCCATCACCCCCACGGCTGGAAAAGCAACGGCAAATAATTCGGGACGTTGGTTAGCAACAGCGCCAACTAATAACCCACCGTTTGATCCACCCTGAATAGCCAGACGTTTACTGCTTGTGTATTTATTTTCAATGAGATATTCAGCGGCAGCAATGAAATCATCAAAAACATTTTGCTTTTGAAGTTTTGTCCCTGCTTTGTGCCACGATTCGCCATATTCTCCGCCACCGCGGATATTGGCCAGAGCAAATACTCCGTCATTTTCGAGCCAAATTAACCGTGTTACACTGAACGAAGGCGTGAGGCTGGCGTTAAATCCACCGTAACCATAAAGAAGGGTAGGGCGGTTTCCATCGAGTTTCAGACCTTTTTTGTGTACAATAAACATGGGAACCTTAGTGCCGTCTTTACTAGTATAAAAGATTTGTGTTGTTTCATACTTCGAAGCATCGAAATCGAGGGCTGAACTTTCATATAATTCTGATTTGTTGTTGGTAACGTCATATTTGTATATTGTGGCCGGGGTTGTGAAAGAGGTAACCGTATAAAAAGTTTCGTTTTCATCTATTTTTCCACTAAATCCGCCAATAGTCCCAACTTCTTTGTTGTCAAGATCGTAGAGGTATTTACCATCAAGATCAAAAATCCTGATTTTCGAGTGGGCGTCTTCCATGTATGATGCAATTATTTTTCCACCCACCAGAGAAATTCCCCTAAGAACACCTTCTGCCTCGGGAATGAAATCAACCCAGTTTTCTCGTGCTGTGTTTGCCGGATCAACCGCTATTACTTTGTATTTCGGTGCATTGTTGTTTGTCATTATCAATAGTTTACCGTTGATATGGTCGATTAAATCATAATCAGATTCAAAATTGTCAACAATTACGGTCATTTTGTCGGTAGCCATATCTTTAACAGAGAGAGCGTTGCCGCTGGTGGATTCTGTAATTGCCAAGGCCATATATTTTTCGTCGTCGGTTAGCCCCACTCCAAATCCCCATTTGGGGTTTTTCTTGTCTTCATAAACCAATTTATCATTGGCCTGAGGATCTCCTATTTTGTGGTAATACACTTTATTGTTTTCGTTGACTCCCTTGAGTACATCATCGCCTTCGGGTTGGGGATAGCGCGAATAGAAGAAACCATCTTTGTACCAACTGATACCCGAAAATTTTACCCACTCAATATGGTCCGTCAAATCTTTTCCCGTTTCAATGTCTTTCACAAAAAACTCGTTCCAGTCTGAGCCTCCACGTGAAATACCATATGCAAGGTATTTTCCGTCTTCTGAAACAACGAATTGTGTTAGGGAAACGGTGCCGTCTTCGCTCAATTGATTGGGATCAAGCAGTACTTTGGGCTCCTCGTCAAGCGATTTCATAAAATAGGCAACACTTTGATTTTGCAGACCATTGTTTTTAAACACGAAATAATAGCCGCCTTTTTTATAGGGTGCCGAGTTACGTGGATAGTCCCAAAGTTTTGTTAATCGGGATTTCATTTCATCACGGAATGGGATCTTTGCCAAATATGCTTGTGTAACCTCATTTTGCGCTGTTACCCAGGCTTTTGTTTTTTCTGCGTTGTCATCTTCGAGCCAGCGATAGGGGTCGGGAACCTGATGTCCGAAGTAGGTGTCAATTGTGTCAACTTTTGCGGTTTCGGGGTACATGATTTTTTCTTTAGGATTGTTTGTACACGATACCATAATCATGGGCACTGCGGCCAGAATACCGATTACTTTTCTCATTGTCTGTCATTTTAGGGTTTATGGAATTACGTTGATTTTTGAAGAAATCGTGTGCAAGTTATGAAATTTTAGTGAGGATTGAAAAAAAAACTGATTTGTTGTTGGAATTTGCTTAAAAATTGCGTGTAAAATTGAAGCAGCATGTTATTTTTGAATTTTGCCTATATGGGAGACAACATCCCCACAATTTTGTTACTTTTGCACAGCTCAAATCGTGAAATGACCTACAATCCTTCGAATATGAAGCTAAACTACGATTTTTTGATCATTGGCAGTGGTATTGCCGGTCTCAGTTATGCCTTAAAAGTTGCCCCCTATGGCAAAGTGGCCATTATTTCCAAAACCAAACTCGATGATACCAATACGCGATACGCCCAGGGTGGTATTGCCGCTGTGACATATAATCCCGACAATTTCGACAAACATGTAGCCGATACTCTTTCTGCCGGATGTAATTTTAATGACAAATCAGTTGTAGAAATGGTTGTTCGCGAAGGCCCTGCCCAAATTGAACAACTGGTGCAATGGGGAATACAGTTTGATATCAACGAATCGGGAAAGTTTGACCTGGCAAAAGAAGGCGGACATACAGAGCATAGAATATTGCACTTCAAAGACATCACCGGGTATGAAATACAGCGTGGTTTGATGCACCAGATAAGAATTAACAAAAATATTGATGTTTTCGAAGACCATTTCTCCATCGATCTTATCACCCAACATCACCTGGGTAGGATTATCACTCGTTACGATCGTGATATTGAATGTTTCGGAGCCTATGTTCTTGACAAAAACCGGAGCAAAGTAATAACATTTCTTGCCCCTGTTACGATGATTGCTACCGGCGGGAGTGGAAATCTGTACCTGAACACGACGAACCCCGAAGTTGCCACTGGTGATGGCATTTCCATGGTTTACAGGGCCAAAGGGTTGATTGAAAATATGGAGTTTATGCAATTTCATCCCACGGCTTTTTACAACCAGGGTGTCAAACCTACATTCCTTATTACCGAGGCCTTGCGTGGTTTTGGAGCTAAACTAAGAAACTGCTCGGGACAGGAGTTCATGAAAAAATATGATTCACGTCTTGAGTTGGCTCCGCGGGATGTTGTTGCACGCGCCATTGACCAGGAAATGAAAATTCATGGCGACGATTTTGTCTATCTCGATTGCCGTCATTTAGACACTAAGACTTTGTTGGAACATTTTCCCAACATTGCCGAGCATGTCCGAAAATATGGTGTTGATATTACTAAAGACCTTGTCCCGGTGGTGTTTGCAGCCCATTATCAGTGCGGAGGAATAAAAGTGGACAAGAACGGGCAAAGTTACATCAATTACCTGTATGCAGCAGGCGAAGTGGCCTCGACCGGATTACATGGGGCTAACAGGCTTGCCTCCAATTCGTTGTTGGAAGCTGTTGTTTTTGCCGATAAGGCAGCCCAACACGCAATTACAGTCTTTCGATCACATCAAATCCCACAAAATATTCCTGATTGGAACGACGAAGGGACAACCCCAAACGAGGAAATGGTTCTTATTACCCAAAGCATAAAAGAAGTGCAGCATATAATGAGCAATTATGTAGGGATTGTGCGTTCCAACCTTCGTCTTGAAAGGGCTATCAGTCGATTAGAAATACTCTACAAGGAAACGGAAGATTTGTACCGACGTTCCAAGGTTATCCCCAAGCTCTGTGAACTAAGGAACCTCATTAATGTTGGTTATCTGGTAATTAAGTATGCCATGCGACGGAAAGAGAGCATCGGACTTCATTTCAACATTGATTATCCTCCCAAGGTGTCTGATTAATGTGCTTTATCTAAGTCGCTAAAACGACTTTGCATCATTTGCGGGTAGTTTATTGATAAGAAACCTTTGCGTTCATTTTTTTAAACGATTTTTTCTGCCTATACTTGTGACGCTAAAAATTGAAATGATTTAAAAGATGCTTAGCCGTGCGATAAAAATCTTTATTGGACTTCTTATTGCCACCATTGTGGTAACAATTGTCCTTATTTCCAGAAAAACGGCTATCAGAAAAATCGATCCGATGTCTGTTTTTGACGATTCTACCGAATTTTTCGTTCGTGTCAACAATCCTGTAAATTTCTTCCAATGTACTGAAAATCAGTCGGTATGTGAATTTATTAACACCCATCTAAAAGACACTAATGCACTTCCTGGTTTTATTCCGCTATCATTTTTGGAAAAGTCAATGGAATTGTATCTTTCATATCAGCCCAATGATGGATTTCTTTGGATATTGTCCTTTCCGGATATAGACAAATCCGAAAAATGGACGATTGATTTTATTAAGCACCTTTCCAAAAGAGGGGAAATCAAAAGGGAGAAAGAGGCAGGTAATGAAGTGTATTGGTTTGATACACAGGCAGGAGGAAACATTGCATTTTTTGAAAATTCAGGTATTGTTCTGTTTACAACATCATTTGATGGATGCTGTAAAATCGTCAGGAAATTGGCACGCAGGAATACTGAACCATTGGATTCCAAATCGCCAATACTAAGTACAGACAAACTAGCATCGAGAGTTGCTACGGCAAATATTTTCCTTAATTTAGGTAAATACGATATTACCGGATTCCCCTATTTTAGTGACCACGGATGGGCTGTGTTTGATATGTGGATAAAAAACCAGACAATTCTATTTAATGGTCTTTCCTCAGGTCTACAGGCTCAGGGTTATCTGAAAATGGTCAACGGATTGCCCCCTTCAAAGGCTACGGTTGAGGCTGTTATTCCATCGTTTGTGCGTTCCTTATACCAACTGTCGTACAAGAAAGCCCTGCCACTTTCCACAGTTACAAAGGAAGAAGTTCGTTTGCGTTTTCGAAAGACTTATGGTGTTGATATTCTCGAATTCTTCGAAAGGGTCTATGCTGACGAAATTGTAAAATTCACCACACCCGACCAACAAGAAATTATAGCGCTGAAAATAAAGGGACAAAGCACAACAGAATTCAATCTTAAAAACATGATTGAAACAGCTGAACGTCAAATGATAGAGGCTGTTGAGAATACATACGTTTTTGATGATCATACCCGCTTCTCGATTTATCAATCCAATTGGGGAGACATTACGGGAATGGTGTTTGGCAAGGCCTTTTCACTCACTAAGGCAAAGTATATTGTTGTATGTAACGATTACCTGTTTGTCGCCTCCAACATCGATGTGTTATACAAGGTAATAAACTCCAATGTATTACAACAGACATTGTCGGGTTCGGTTGAATTTCAGGCAATTAAGGAGCATAAAGCCAGTAGTTCGAATATCCTGATTTACCAACAACGAGGAAGTGAAACCGATTTTCTGCCATGGTGGATTTCAGATCGCCCTCGACATGCCTTAAAAGAATTGATTGACGGGTATGCATATAGTATTTTGTGGCAAATTAGCACCGATTTACAAAAACCGTATCATAACATAGTGCTCAATTTTGGGCAACAGAAAGCTACAACCAGTAATAATTTTGAATGGAAAAGCCGACTGGAAAGTTCCTCAGTGTTAAAACCCGCAACAGTAACCATAAACCCCAATTCAGAAGTAGAAATTATTGTACAGGACAGCACAAACAAAATTTATTTGCTTAACCAACAAGGTAGAATTGTTTGGCAAAAGCAGCTTGACGGATTGATTATAAGTGACATACATCAGGTTGATCGTTTCAAAAACGGAAAACAGCAACTGTTGTTTAATACAACTTCAACGCTGTATTTGTTAGACAGAGAAGGAAATGACACTGAAAACTACCCATTATCATTACAAAGCCCAGCAACAACAGGATTGGGACTTTTCGACTATGAAAAGGACAAAAATTATAGAATAGCCATTCCCCATGCCGATCGCACCATGTCCATGACAGATGTTGATGGAAATAGGGTGGAGGGATGGAGTTTCAAGGCAACGGATGCTGTCGTAACTACTCCGGTTCAGCATTTCAGGGTCGGGACAAAAGATTATCTGTTGTTGGGGGACACCCTTCGCATCTATATACTCGATCGAAGGGGCGACCAACGCATAAAGCCAACTGAACTCAGGGGGAAATCAATGAAATCGCCCTTCTATTATAGCCCGTCGCGTAACAGGTGGTTTACTTCAACACATCAGGGACAATTAATGTCAATTTCTATCGATGGAACTGTAAGACATGAAAAGCTGTTTGACGTTTCGAATGACCACGTTTACATATACGCTGACCTTTCATCCGACGGAAAAGGAAACCATATTTTTTTGGATCAGAACAGGTTGATTGTTGCCGATAATCAAGGAAAACACGTCTTTACACACGTCTTCCGGGGTCAGATAATCGATTTTCCATCAATTTATCGTTTTTCTGCTAAAAAACGTGGCTTAGGAATTGTTGACAGAACCGATAAAAAAGTATTTTTGTTTGATCAAAACGGTAAGCAATTTCCGGGTTTTCCCAAGCACGGGATTACACCTTTTACCATTACACGTTTCACAAACGAAAACGATTACCATCTTTTAGTAGGACATATCGATGGATTTATTTATGATATTAAAATTGAGTAACCATGCACATAAACACAGTTGCCCTTTTCATTCTTTTGGGAATATTGTTTGAAATGTTTTCGCTTCAGGCGACCCGTTTGTCATTTATAAACCGAAAAACAATCCCTGAAATTTTACTGACAATTTTTGGAACAACAGGAATGTATTTGTTATCCCTTACAATAGGATGGTATGTAAGCAAATTTTTACTAAAGGATTTTACGTTGTTGCCTGATAAAATATTGGTGGGCATAATGATAGTGTTATTGCTCACACATGCAATTTTGCGCGATCGAAAAAAGATAATTTCAGCTCAATTACTCTGTCAAAATGGTATTTTTTATTTTGGCATAGTATTAGCTAAGTCCATCATGCATATCGTATCGGGAGCAATTTTCTATAAAATGGACTTGTTTACGCATGTGTTTTTCAATTGGATTTTGTTGGGCACTACGGTTTTCTCCTTAATAAGCGTAACCCTTACATACCCTCGCATGCGCATCTTTGGACTTTCAGTTGACCATTTAAAAATAGCACTCTACTCGGTATCGCTGTTGTTGTTATTTTTCGTAAAGTAATTATCACATCCAATGCTACGATTTCTTCTAATTTTCATTCTTGTCCTGATTGTACTGAATTTGGTGGGACGAGTAACATTTCAGTGGTTTCTTAAACGGATGATTAAAAAACATCAAGAAAGGGCAAACGGTTTCAATACTAGTCAACAGGGGGATATTTATGTGAATGTCAACCGAAAAGAGAAGAAAAATATCCCCGAGAATATTGGGGAGTATGTAGAATTTGAGGAGTTGAAATAAGATTTTATTTGCAGATAAATAAAAAGCTATTATCTTTGCACCGCCAATGTGAAACGCCCGGATGGCGGAATTGGTAGACGCGCTGGTCTCAAACACCAGTGAGCGCAAGCTCTTGCCGGTTCGATCCCGGCTCCGGGTACAAAAAGCCTCTGAGAAATCGGGGGCTTTTCGTGTTTTTGGATGCAGATTTGGGTGCAAATGTTATTTTGGAATTTTATTTCTTTTGATGTATCTTTCAATAAAAAAAGCTATGGAAGCAAATTCAAAGGAATACCCTAAACTTCAGGAAAAATCTGCCCTGCGATTAGAGAAAATGACCGACAGATTTTTATCACGAGTTGAAAATAACTACAGTGGAAAAATCCAGGAGGAAAAAACCGTTAATTATATAAAGCATTTGTGGGCTTTTTTTAAATTCGAAGAATTAGTCAAAATATTTGCCTTCATTGCTGTTGTCCTTGGTTAAGGATTTGTTGGAACCTATTTCATTTTTATTTCAACTGTATTTTTAGGTCTCGCATTCTTTTTCTTAAGTGGTGTTTTACTCTTACTCCACGTAGTACTCCCAAATAATATGGGTGTTCCGTTATTTTGGACGGTATTGCGTATGAATGATCGATGCAAAACTGTTTTTGAAAACCTTGAGGGAACAGATATTGATCTTGAGGGAGTTAAAAAATGTTTTAAACAATCGATAGATCCTCAGATTAATATTGCGCTGGCATTACTAAGACAAATTAAAGCAATAATCAGTAAGGATAAACCTCTAACCAAAAATAATCACAAACTTTCTCCATGCGAAAGATACTTGCTTTTGAGATTAATTTTCGGGGATTTAGAAAATAAGAAATATGATGAGGTCTATGCAGCAATGTATTCCGTAATTTTAGATGTCGGTTCCAGCGAAATACAAAACATCACTTCACCTTACAACAACGCGCGAAGGCTTTTAATGGGTGAGGTTGATTGGGATGATATAAAAGAGTCTAAACAAAACGATCTTAAAGATGCTTTGACTAATATAGAATCGTTTCTTGACAAAGAATTTTCAAGCAAAATAGATATTCTTTGGACCAAACTAGGTAAAAAAAACTAAATTAATTTTTAAAAAAAACTATTTCAGACCTGAAATTGATTTTAATTGATCGAAATGTGCCAGAATTTTGCGATACATTAAAATTCGCAAATATTATGGAAGCATTTTTCGTTCAAAACCCCGAAGAATTCTGGGAAAAGCACAGAACAATCACCCAAGACATCGTTCGTCAGGAACTCAAAGATTTATCCCTGCTCGAGAAGCAAGTTCCTGAGATTCTCGTCATCGAAGACGTATGCCGAATCTTAAAAAAATCCAAACAAACAATCTACAACTGGATGGAGGCGGGCTTATTGACGGGCTATTACATGAACGGTAGTTTGTTTTTCGCATATAGCGAAATTTTTGCAAAGCTCAAATCCTACCCAAATAAAGAAGAGAAGAAGAAACAGCCATAACGATCTGTATTTCAATATATGGAAGATATCTATTGGATACTTTTCTTGTATCCTTATGCTACTTTTTAAGTAGGGTTTTGGGTTCGTGTAGCAACCTGAATCGTATCCTGCAATGATATATAAAGTCATTTTTAAACCCTTTTCAGCTACCGATAATGTAGCAAAAAAAAGAACTCATATGAAGTACGTACCATTAACCCAACTTGCAGCCCCCAACCCCAAAAATCATTATTTTAACGTGCATTGA
>JBBISE010000014.1:0-43394 GCA_037441445.1 Salinivirgaceae bacterium | reverse complement strand
AAGTCGGGAAATCTTAAACTTTACACCCAACAACGTGGTGAAACTTTACAGTTACACATAAAAAATACCATTTATTACTTGTTTGGTAGCACTATGTTATTGCATCTAATGGGAAAGTTCTATTCTGTTGCAAACACCATGTGCCCGATATATAGCGTTTTATGATTTACTGTCGTGTTTTGAGACCATTGGTATGCTTTCGAATTTCCATAGTTTTCACAAAAGAGTGAAATTCTTATATGTTCTTCTCGTCAACCCCAACGTAGCAACGAGTATTTTCAGAAAATTTACTCAGCAAATCCTATAAGAGAGCCATAAAAGGATTAAATTTGTATGCAAATATTTTTGCTGCGGAATTAAGGAGGAATGGATGTTATTCCTCCGTTTCGGGATTTAATTCTGTAATGTGATATATTTCAACGTTTTTCCCCACACCTGAGTCAAAACGCTTTACTAACGGCTGAGATAGCATGAAGGAATAATATGCCTTATAGGTTTCCAATTCCTGTTTGCGCTTTGCATTTAAATCGTCGGATTGGCGACGAATATACCGGTTATAACTGGCCGAAGAGGTAATGAAATATTTATTTATCAGACTCTTGCGTTTGGAGCTATCCGCAACATTCACTACTTTTAATTGTTCGACACCACGCACCGTATTAATTCCGATTGAATTGTAATACTCCTTGTTCAAATAGGTCTCAAAAAGTGAATTCAAATAGACATTTTCAGATTTGTTGTGCAAAAACACGCGTGAAATATTCTTAGAATCTTTTAAATTGTTTTTATCATAAACTTGTGGAAGAATGTGATTTACATTTTCATCCAGTATTAATTGTTCATTTTCTAAAAGATTCTGTTCAATCCATTGCTGTGCCAGTATTTTATTGCTGGTTTGCCACGTATAATTGTTCAAATACGCAGAAATGTTTGGAAGTAGCGTAAAAACCAAAACAGCCAATGTACTTGAACCGTAAACAATCCTTTTACTTTGAAGGGTTGACAACCTTGTTCTTTTAAGTAATTGACTGTGTATCATTTCCAAAAATCCCGCAATTCCAATAAAGGCTATAAGCCGTACAACATTGAATGCAGGTAGATACCAGTAATAGGTTACTTCTGGCGAAGTGAAATAGGGGGCTACAAGCAAAAAGAGAGCTATAAAAGAAGGGATAAGGATTTTTATGTAGCGCTTTGAAAATACAACCAGCAGGCATGACAACAGGATTATCAGGGAACAATACTTTTCAAACACGGCAAATATTTCCATGAACCTTTCAAAGTATGAATAATGATACACTTTGCCCCAATTAAATTGCCCGGCAGTGCTACCACCACCCCGCCCCGAGGTGCCCAAATTCAGAATCGACGTTATTTTCTGGACATAATCGACATAGGGTTGGAAAGCAACTAACAGGAAAAGAAATAAAATTCCTATTCCAAGCATGTGTTTCCAATTAATTGTTTTATCGTACAGGCGGTATAGAACGTAAATCCCCAACAACAAAACAAGAGGCAAGGCCGAAATCTTTGCACTAATGGCACCGGCCACTCCCAGAGCCATTAAAAACAAAAAGTGTTTTTTGTCGCTATTGGCGGCGCCATAAATTGTTACAGCAACAAAAAAACCAACAAGAAGGTCTGTGCGTAAATAGTTTGCAAAATGTATGGAATCGTAACTTGTAATGGATACTAAGAAGAATAGCAGTATTAAAATGGAGGGAACCTTTATTCGTTTCAGCAATCCGGAATAGATAAGAACCGCAAAAACGCCAATAACAGCAAAGGAATACCGCGCAACTAATACAAAATAGCCATTATGAAAAATTTGAGTTGCATATTCATTCAACGACGTAAAAGTGCCAAAAAGGGACAGAATTCCATAAAGTATCATGTAAATCGCATAAAGAAAATACATCCCAAATGTGCCATATCCAAACCAATGCGGATTAAAATCACCACCAAAAAAGCCCACTGCAAACTGGTAGATTGCATTTTCATCTACTTTTTCTCCGGTAAAATCCCATAGCGTATGTGTTTGAAAAAGAGCTACCAAAAATGGAAGAAGCACTATCCCAACCCACAGCAGCCTCTTTTTAAAGGATTTGTGGTTTGTGCAAAAAGAAAAAATCAACCGGGTTATTTTTCCAGAATAAAGAATCAAAGTCGTGACAAAGAGAAATCCAAAAGAAAAAAGCCAGACATTCTCCCATTGCAGCCTTTGAAAAATCCGCCCGCCCTGCTCGTATGTTGTATATGAAAAAAAATTGGCTTTAACACCCAAAACAAAAAACACCAGGGCAACCAAAATAATAAATATGGCTTTCGAATAAATGAGTTTCTTTTCCATGTTTTTCTTTAAAATAAAAGTTCCGGCCTTAACATGCTCCTGTTTTAATGAAAAGAAAAATCGCTTACCCGTGTTTGCGATAATCAATCAGAGGTAAGCGATATTTTTTTATGAAACAGGGTTACTTCGCCCTTTGAATCTTTAGATTAAATTGCGATGATGTATGACTTTTTACATTTTTTCCATCGACGGTATTGAATAACCAATAACCAATCAAATTCTTTTCTTTTGCAGGTTCTTTAACAAGGCCACCTTTTTCAGAGATTTGGGACTCATTCATTGGAATATCCCATATTCGGATATCGGCAATTGTAGCATTGAGCCATTTTTTCTGAATACCGGCTATATAAATTGAACCTTCAGACACAACCGCTTTTTGAGCACCTTTGATATGCTTGCGCGCAACACGTTTCCCATTGGCATACAGAACAATCTCTTTCTTTTTATAATCTCTAACAAATGTCAGTCTAACCCACTGATTAAGAGGGAGTACTTGCTTGGGTTTCCAGTTTAACACATGCGCCTTTTCCCCATCTCCAAAAAAGAATTGACCTTGCTCGCCGCCTTTAATTCTAACATTAAATTCACCGGATTTGTCGCTGCCCATTTTCGATATCAATGATGTCCAACTCTTTGGATACGAGTGCAACATGACATACATGTCGATAGTTAGGTTGCCTGACAATTTTCCTGTTTTAATGGGTTTTGTTACGGCAATTTCCTTGTTGAATTTATAGCCTTTTAGTTCGCGGACTTCTTCTTTTCCACATCCAAAAAGGAATGCCGCCAACATGCTGATTAATAGTAGATTTTTCATGAATTTAATCGTTTTTATGTTATTTCTGTTACTTGTTTCTATGCGAATTACTTTAAATGGTTTACAAAAATACTTCTTTTCTGCTTATTTGGCAAAAATCCAACGGTTTACTTTTAGGGGCATAAGTGAAATCATAACCAGTTTTGAACCCAACAACACTACCGATGTCCAAAACCAAATCCGTTGCATCCGTTTCACTGAACGAATTTTCTTTACTTGATGCAACCATTGCCTTATGGCCTTTTTTCTGGTTGAATAAGGGATGTTCACCGTTTTGGAAAGCCAATGAAAGATATCAACCATTTCCGCCAGATATTTTATATTCTTTTCGTTTTGAGCACGTACCGTTGCACCGCTAAATCTAAAAAAATTGTACATTTCGGCTCGAAAAGCAAGCTGGCCTTGTTGCAACAGCTGAATCCAAAAATATCGATCGCCTGCTAACGTAAACCGGAAAAGCCCCACCCAATCCATGTTTTCTGTTAGTGTCTTTCGAAAAATTGCCGCACTTACATTGGGAATTATGTTTATTATGGGCATGAACTCAGTCAGTGCCCTTTTCCCATCTATACAAAATTTACCTTCCCACAAACATGTGTCTAGTTGCCGAAGGTTTTCGAGATGATTGCCAAATATTTTTCCCTGTTCATCGACAAAATTGGACTGACAGTAAGCAACTCCAACCAGTGGGGCTTCCTCAAAAAAAGGAAGCAGACTTTGTATAAAGTAATAGTCTGAAAAGTCGTCAGATTCGGCAATCCAAATCAAATCGGATGTTGCCAATTCAATGCCTTTCTTCCATTGTTTGAATGGACTGCCTGAATTTTCCCTGTTAAATAGTGTTTTTATTCGGTTGTCTTTTGTTGCATATTCCTGAATGATTTTAACACTGTTGTCGGTAGAGCAATCGTCGAGTATTATAACTTCAATATTAGCTACAGTTTGTTGCAAAACACTCTCGATACGCTGCGACAGAAAACGCTCGTGGTTGTAGTTGGGAATTATAACTGATACCAAAGGTTTTATTGTCTCTTCCATTGACTTGAAATTTCTTGCCAACCAGGGCGTAGTTCTTTTGCAGCATTCTCCGAACAAAATCGCTTCTGATAGTGTCTATTGCGAATGAATTTTTTGAGGGTCTCTATCTCATCGCCGGTAAACTCGGTGAATGTGATTCGGTTTCCTTGCTGGCCATCGTAATAAACCACTCCCAGAAATGGGGCATAGGCTGTTCGTCGCTTATAAGTCAATGTCAACAGGAAATCCCAATCAACCAGTCGTTTCAACGATTCGTCGAATCGTATTTCCTGATTGTCGTTCATGTTTCGGTGCCCCAAACTATTTATATCAATGTAATTTAACTCCCAACATTCGTCCCAGTTAAATTTTTCGCCATAGAAACCAAGGGTTTTCGCCGAGTCATCAATTAATCTTGTTCCACAATAACAAACATCTAAATTTCCGGCAACCATGAACGTTAACATGGTTTGTAAATAATTGGCATTCCAAAGGTTATCGGTGTCAAGATAGAAAATATATTGTCCGTTGGCTTGCTCCAATCCAACATTCCGCGATTGCGACACGCCACCTCGGGGTTTGTGAATAAACCGTATCCGGTTATCATTGGTATATTTCTTCTTTATTTCATGAAAGCTTTCAGTGCTTCCATCGTCAACTATCAATAATTCCCAGTTACTGTGCCACTGCTCCACAATGCTTTCAATGGCGTTGCCAATACAATAACTCCGGTTGTAAACCGGCATTATGACAGAAACTTTTGTGGCATCAATTTTTACTTTTTGAACGGAATATTGGGTTTCCACCCAGCGCAAAAATTTCCTTTCAACCCTCTGTTTCCAAATTCTGTATCGCTTGCTTCGTTTCCGGTAAGGTACAAAGGAAATCCTGTGAGCAATGTCCTTCAGTGTATCTTTAACAAAATATTTAAATTGTTTGAACATAGTGGAAATTATTGCACATTAGCCTCGTTTGACCGAAAACTGGAAAGTTTATCCGTTTTTTCTCCAAATACCTGGGAATCGACATGTTCGATGGTAGAAATAATGGCATCAACGCGGGCAAGTACCCTGTTTAGGGCACTTTCCTTTGAATCCTGCTCCATGTCCTTGTTTCCGGAATAGAGGCGTGCAACCCAGCCAGCATGGTTCCAAAGTTTTTCAGGGACAGGGGTTGGGCGGGGAATATCCCATTGGTCATCCTTAGGGTAGTTGTCCCACTTTCCGGGCACTCCTAACCGCCAAAGCAGCTCAACTTTTGGTCTGCGCCCGTAACAAAAACGCTCGTCGAAAGTCATGTCAGCGTCGCAACGGAAGGCTATCTGAGGTTCCTCTACCGGATTTGGGATAAAATCGGGGTTCAACAGATCAGCATTTTCGGTAATCCTGACCATAGGTACAATGTGATATTTTGTTTCCGGATTTCTCGAGATGTCTGAAACCAAAGAATTCCAGGCACTTACAGTAAAAAAACAATTCCCATCGAAAGGCAGAATCCATCGGGCCAGGCTGCGCCCTTCTTGTAACGCTGTATTGCGTGCCCCGTTGTTGTTCATTATATAATTATTTTTTAATCGATAGGCCGCAGCTATCGCTCTGTCCTGCTTGGTTGGGTTGAATTTTTGAAATTCGGGGCTAATCAACAGATTTTCAAAATTGTATGCTTGATTGTCGAGGCCAATCTTTTCATATTCAGAGGAAACAAAGGGAATTCGAACGAAGGACTTGTTGTGCTTTATTAGTAAATCAATTATTTTTTGTTCCTCTTCGGAATCGATTATCCGATTTAGTATGAACCGCTTTTGACAATGTTCAAATTCAGGCTCGTTTTCTAAAATGAATTGCAAATTCTCGCGTGATTGCCCCTTCTTATGTCTGGGAAACAAATCGTTACCAACAATCCTGTATAGAACAAATGAGTGGTTTGCATCGGGAGAATTGATATCACCTTCCGGAAAAACTATTTTCATGGTCCGTGTTGAGTACTCTTTTGCCAAGGGTTTAAGGTCTTCAATGGGCACAAGACCTTTGAAACCAGAAAGAAACCTTGCCTTAAAAGTTGTGTCATCGTCGGGATTCGAACCTCCGGCATCTTTATTGTAATCGACCTCAATCAGCACACTGTCAGCATCGTATATGTATTGTTGCATTACTTTGGCAATGACTGTAATTTCATTGTCGGCTTTGTGAGCTTTGTATCCTTCAAACAAAATCATGTCGCCGTAAAGCATTTTTGCCCACGATTTTCGTACCATACCGAACGAAGCAATTTTTCCGTCCCATTTTCCGTCGTTAAAGGCCAATACTCCTTTTTGCTGCTGTTCGAGTTTGTCGAAAGCGGTTTTTAACCAACTCCGGCCTGGATAGGCATCTTGCGCCAGATATACAACATACTCAACATCGGTTTTGCGGGCAACTTGATTCAGAGTTTTTATAAACCCTTGGCGCTTTGTATCATTAGCGACAACAATCAGACAATCCATTCCCGCCCTTTTGTGAAGGTACCGGGCAGCATCCATTCCCATTTTTGTGTCGATGCAAGGCATTACAATGGCCACGCCACCGGAATTGGAGTACGAAAAGTGATCGATATCCCTGACATCAAGAAGGACAATGCCTTCGGAAGTGTCAAATTCAACCGGTAAATCGTTGGAATATACTTTAGCTAAATTGTTCTTTTTAAATTTTATAGACGTTGGAAGCCATGCTTTCTCAAGGACAGGAACTTCATATTGTGGTGCTTTGACGAAGTTTAGATTCACATTTGGTTTTGCTTTTTCAATACGTGAAACAAGTCTTGAATCAAGACAGTACCAGTCTCCCACTTTTCCAAAATACGTTAAAAGATTTTGGTGGCATTGTTCAAGAACGTGATTAATATCCTCCAGCGATTCTGAATTTGAGATGTTATCAACGAGGACATCAACGTGTTGAGGGCTAATGGAAGGAATAAACGCCTGTTTATCCTCTAAGACTTTGTGCTGGGCAACAATCAATCGGTCGCAGGAAACCGAATCACCAAAAACCAGCATTTGAATCTGATTTCCATCAATAAGGTTGCGTATCTCGGGATTAAACTTCACTTTGGCTATTAAATCATACATCGCCATGTTGACAAGTCCAATGCGAATTTCTTCATTTTGTTTTGATTTAATTTCCTCAAGTAACATCAAAATATTTCTATCTTCGATTCTGAAATCGGAAACCAAAATAAGATCAAACTTTCTTTTTTCCAGCGTTTCTGGTTCTACCAATGGGTTCATGAGATCCGGAATTGGAAATGGCCGTTTCTCCCATGTTTGTGGATAGTTCAAATCGGGGTTGCATTGGTAAAAATGCATGTAGCTGTCGCGGTATTCCTTTCTTGACCCCATGGGAAACCCAGGGTAACCAAAAATGGGGCTGGCCGTGAGCGAGGTTTCCGTCATGCGCGCAAACGATAGAGGAATTGGGGGTAGTTCCACCACGTTATCGGCTCCAAAAACAATTGAAAGACGCTTGTGAAATTCCGAATCGGCTCCGTATCGAACACTATCCCAAAAACCCAGTTTTTCAATCACTTGCTCTCGTCTGAACATGAGCGATGAAAGGTTAATCTGGATATAGAAACCCGGATTGTTGCGCCGATTGAATTGGAAATCCTCAGTTACTCTTGCCCATTGTGAAATATTTGCCATAACCGAGAGGTTCTCCTCTAAATGGGCAACCTGAAACTCGATTTTCTGCGGGTGAGACCAGTCATCAGAATCATGGCAGGTTACATAATCGCCCGTGGCTTTACCCAAAGCTATATTCCGGGCTACGTAAGGTCCTGAATTCTTCTGTGTTTTGAAAAGCTGTACCCTTGAATCTGTGGCACTATATTTTCCCACAACTTCTACAGAATTATCGGTACTACAATCGTCAACCACAATGATTTCTAAATTTTTGTGCGTTTGTAGCAATAAGCACTCAATAGAGGTATGAATGGTTGATGCCGCGTTGAAGGCAGGAATAATGACCGACACTTTCTTCGAAAGGTGTTTTGAAGAATTGTTATCGATTTTGGTAACTGTCAGTTGGTCATAGAGAGTGTGCCCGGTTCTGGAAACAGTTACAGGAGCCAGACCATATTCCGCATATAGCGTGTTTATTATTGAAAGTTTTTCGGATACCGATTTTTGTGTATTTGCCAAACACAAAACCAGGTCGGGATTATTACCCAGCGCCATAGATTGTTTAAGGATTTGGGTTGCTTCGTTGTTCCTGCCAGTTTGTAACAAACATTCCGCTTCGATAACGGCAATGCGTTGCTGCACAACGGGTGAAAAGTCCTGACGATTCACATTTCCCAAATAAAACAAAGCCTCATTGGCCGATTCGGTGGTTTGAATATTGGAATGCCAGAGCGCCAGCTCCCAGGAAGCAAAACTTTGGAGAATTTTGTCTTCTGATTGGCGGGCACAGGCAACGAGATCACTAAAGGCTCGATCAACAAAACCAGATTCTAACAACTTATTTCGAAGACTTTTAACCAATCGTTTGACTTCTTCCTTGATTTCCTGAAACCGGATATCATCTACATTGACCTTCTCCAGTAGTCCTGCGTCTAAAGGAAACACATCTTCAACGAATGTCTCTGATTTCTTTGTTTTTTGTTTTATGAATTGTTGGTATATGGCAATATATTCATCCGCCATCTGCTTTACAGTTTTCAAGGGGATTGCATCAATGGATTTTAAAACGGAATAATATTCCTCGGGTGAGTTTACAATTTTAATTATCAAGTCATACCACTCTTGCGCATTGTATGGAAACAATGTCCATCCACCTTTGTTTCGTTTGATTCTTTCTCCAATTGCTCCCAAATCAGTTCCAAGAACAGGTACCCCCAAAGCCCAGGACTCTGTCAGGGTGTGTGAAAAGGTCTCATGCCATATTGACGGCAAGATTGTAAGGTTAGGTTTTATTTGTTTAAAATATTGATGTAGGCTTTCTCGGTTATATTCCCCGTAAAGAATAACATTTGGGCATTCTTCGAACTGGCTAAGGTAGTTCCCTTCCACTTTTCCAATGACGTGTAGTTTAACAGGACCCCGTTTTTCGTTGTTAATCCGCATTATTTCCAATGCTAAACCACAACCTTTCGACTCGTTTAGGGCGCCGTAGAAAACAACATGGCAATCCTTCCCGATGTTTAACTCTCCCCTAAACTGCTCTTTCACCATAAAATCACGGCCGTGCTCAATAACATTAAACTTTTGTTGTAGAAGGGATTTAAAATTCATAAGTATCACGTCTCTTGAAAATTCACTGGTCACAACGTATGCGTGACACTTACCAAGCGATTTTTCATTTACTATAGACCAATGCTCCTTGAAATTAGGTCTGAGAATCTCAATTTTGCCAAACCAGGTTCGGGAGAATTTACAATCTAAGTTGCTTTGATATTTGTTACAATCACCAAAACAAAAATTCCCATTGTTAATTAATTGGATATTAGGACAAATGGCAGAAAAATCATGAAACGAAAAGACAACAGGGATCTCCATTTTCACCATTTCATCAATAATTTTAGACCCCGTTCCAATTAAAACGCGAACATGGACAATGTCAATTTTGCAGTTATGAACTATTAGTTTAAGTACTTTAATTCGTTCATCATCAAGGTCTCGCAATTCATTCCAAGGTTTTTGGAAGCGAAATTCCTGTTCAACTTTTTGTACACCATTCTTACAGGAATGCAGTGTCCAATGAATTTTGCCAGCCTTTAATAAATAGGCATCCATGGTGTGGCTCACCGCATTAAATAAATCAAAAGAGGTCAGAACCATCCCTCCGCCACCATCGTGGATTACGTATAAAATACTATTTATTAGTCCCTTAGAAAAATTAATTTGCTTTTCACTAGTAAGGCCTTGTGGGATTCCTTTAAGTTGCTTTTCTTTACTTTCCTTGGTCTTTCGTCCCTCTGTTCTGCCAAAAAGGATGAAGTGAACCAATGGATTTAGGCCGGAATCGGCAACATCGCTGTTCTGCTCCAGATAAAAACGGGTTTGAAAATCCGGATTTGGATTACGTCCTTCCTTCGCCCCACGCTGCAGATAATGCACAATGGGATTCACGCCTGAACGTGCCACGTCGGGGTATTTTTCCAGGTACCATTTTTTGTCAAACAACCCCGATTGGGCAACAATTCGGTAATATCTGACAATTTGCAACGTCCCCTTAATCTTTGCCGGACGGAACGTTACAACGTACCACAGAATTTTCAACAGCACAAAAATGCCTCCCAATGCGTATTTTATACCTTTTGCAAGAAAACGGAAAGGTTTCGTTAAACGCCAGCTCCACGAAGTTGTCAGACCTTTAACGGTGTTCTCCAATTGCTCGCGTCGCAATGTAAGTTTCTTGTTTTCAGCCGAAACTTTCTCCACCTTATTCTGAAGTTTGTTTACTTTGTCTTGAAGCAATGCAATATGATTCTCCCTCTCCGCCAGTTTCTGCTTTCTTTGATTAGCAACATCCGAAACATGCGAAAATTTTGTTTTCAGTTCAGCAATAACCTCTTTTTTCTGATTGTGCGCGACTTCAATCTGTGCGTTTTTACTAACTAAAGTCTCTATTTTCTCGAGTTGCTGCTTCACTATATTCTTGAGTGAGGCTTTTTCTTTTAACAATTCATCGTTCAGCCCCAGCAATTCAATGTTGTGTTTTCTAGCCTCGGCCAGCGACGATTCGAATTCAGAAATTTGGCGGGTTTTGTGTGCCAGAATACTATTGAGTTTCTCGACGTTGGCTTCTAAAACATGCAAATGGCTCTCTTTTCGGGCAAGGTCTTGCGACATTTCGGACTGAATCGTTGCATATTCGTTTATCAAAGCCTCCTTCTTCCCGAGTAGTTGCAACAGTTCTTCCTGCTTTTGTTTTAATCGTTCTGTTTCTTCGGTGCCTTTTTTTAAGGCTCGTTCCGCGTCCGACAGGGCAAGTTGCTGGTTGAGTATTCGTTCGTTTTTTTGTGACAGCGTGTCGCGAAGCTGTTCTAACTTATCGTTTTTCTCGGTAACTGCTTTTTTCGATTCTTGCACATGTGCCTCAAGCAATGCAATTTTCTCCTGCTTGTTCTCTATTTGCTCTTTTCTTCGTTCCAGAAGCATTTGCAGTTCAGTTACTTTCGCTTCAACAACTCGAATTCTTTCATTTTTCTGCGCAATTCCCTCTTTAAATTCGGCAAGTTTTATTTCGCGGCTTTCAGATTGTTGCTTTAAAATGACAGTTCGCTCTTCAATGGCCTTTATTTTTTCGTTCTTCTGGGCTATAGCTTCCTTATATTCTTCGAGCTTGGTATCCCTTTCAGCAATTTGTTCTTTCCGTTTCTCGTTCAGCGATTGCAACTCCGCCATTTTAGCTTCAACCTGCCTGATTTTCTCGTTTTTTTGGTTTAGAGCCTCTTTATGTTCAAGAAGTCGGGTTTCGCGAATCTCGGCTTGTTCTTTATATTTTTCAATTTGTTGTTTCAGAACTGCTGTTCGCTCTTCAATGGCCTTTATTTTTTCGTTCTTCTGAGAAATTGCCTTTTTATGTTCCTGCAGGCTTGCCTCTTTCTCGTCAATAAATAGCTTTCGTTTTTCTAAAAGTTGTTGAAATTCAATGGCTTTCCTTTCAGTTTGCTCAATCTTTTCGTTTTTCTTTTGAACGGCTTGTTTATGCTCTTCCAGTTTAGCATTCAGCATTTCTATCCGTTGGTTTTGCTTTTCCAGTGACTCCTGAAGTTTAATCAGCTGTTTTTCTTTGTCAACCATGCCCTTCTCGGCACTTTTCTGTCCTTTTTTTGCCAGGGCAATTTCTTCGCGCAAATCATTTTTTTCCTGCAATGCCAAAATCCGGTTTCCTAATGTTGAAAAGAAATTGCGGGCTTCTGGTTCGACGTTTGCTTCTTTAACAAATTTCACGAAATCGGGGTCAACTTTTTGCCCAACGCATAAAACGCCTAGCCCGTTTCCATGCAAAAAATCGAACGAGGGATAGTTATCTTTAATTTCCTCCCATAACTTCCAAACTCCAAATTCACGCTCACGGACATTGGTGTCGTGGAATATGACCACCCCTTGTTCGCTTAGCTTAGGAAGCCAGGTTTCAAAATCGTGCTTTACCGCTTCGTAAGTGTGTAAACCGTCAATATGCAGCAAATCAATGGTGCTGTCGTTGAAATAGGCCAAGGCATCATCGAAGGTCATTTTTAACAGTGACGAAATACGACTGAAATGCTCATTATTTATTGATTTTACCCTTTTGTAAACATCCTGATCGTAAAAATTAGCGTGTTCGTCGCCTTCCCAAGTATCAACCGCGTAACACTTTGTGGCCAATTTTAATTCTTCAACCGCCTGACAGAAAGAAAAATAGGAGTTTCCCGAATGTGTTCCCAACTCAACAAAGACTGTTGGTTGCAGAGTTTCTATCAAATAGGCCGCAAACGGAGTATGTTGAACCCATCCATAGGGTTTCTCAATAAAGTTCGGGGTTGTAAAAATAAGTTTCTTCGATATTTCCATAATAAGCAGAAATTTCAGTTGGGTTTTGACTGTTACACTATCTGAATGTTATAATCAGGATTATCCAAAACAAGCAAATTTCCACCGCGCTTAAATTTCGGATCTTCGTTTTGTACAGAAAGGAGCAAAGCATCATGTATCCAGTGATGTTGCACATGTTTCTGTTGATTGCCATCGGTAAAAGCAATGGTTAACGTATATTTTCCTTCCATTAGTAAGGGGAACCTAAAATCAGTTCGGATAATAATGGTTTGTTCGCTTTTCAACGAAGGTAACTCTTTGTTGTAAAGATAGTTATTGGCCGTAAAAACACCGTTTCCACGTTTGTCCTTCAGTTTGATTCCAAATCCGGGAGAAACAATGTTGTCACTAATCCTGATTTTTGCATACAAACTCAACCATTCTCCGCCTTTAATAACATCAACACGCTCTCCTGTGTCTCTGAAATAAAGCGAAACAGCTTCAATCAATGCGCCGTAATCGCCAAAAGATTCGAGTTTGCTGACATCCGTCCAGTGGATTTTCTGTGCTGCAA
Organism: Salinivirgaceae bacterium; assembly: GCA_037441445.1. GTDB lineage: Bacteria > Bacteroidota > Bacteroidia > Bacteroidales > Salinivirgaceae > JAAYQU01. Next base: position 30,142 of record JBBISE010000014.1, on the reverse strand, counting down.
TATCGGCTTTTTTCGAGTTGGGATTTGTTTCTTTTTGGGCCTCTACCGCTTTGCTTTTTTTAACACTGGTCTCGAGCCCATAGGTCATAAAACCTACATATTTTTTAACAACCTCGCTTGAAGGACCAAAATCGTGAACAGTCCCTTCATTCAGCCACATAGTTTTGTTACAAAAATTGGTTATGGCTCCGGTATCATGGGAAACCAAAATCACGGTCCGTTTTTGATTAATCAGGTTGTCCATAGCCCGGTAGCATTTCTGCTTAAACCGTAAATCGCCAACGGCCAACACTTCGTCAAGTATCAGAATGTCAGGATCAACGTGACTTGCCACGGCAAAGGCCAACCGCGAACGCATACCGCTCGAGTAGGTTTTCAGCGGTTGATAAACAAATTGTCCTATATCGGCAAACGACAGAATATCATCGAGTTTCGATTCAATTTTCTTTTTATTAAACCCCAGAATTGTTCCATAGAAATAAATATTTTCCATTCCGGTTAATTCCGGGTTAAAACCTGAACCCAATTCCAGCAAGGAGATTACACGTCCTTTTATTTCGAACTTTCCTGAAGTGGGTGTTAAAACCCTGGAAAGGATTTTCAACAACGTTGATTTTCCGCTTCCATTTTGTCCAACAATCCCCAAGGCATCGCCTTTCTCAATCTCAAAGCTAACATTTTTAAGAGCATAAAAGTCCGTATGGTAGGATTTCCGAAATGGGTTCAATGCCTCTTTCATCCTGTCCCGCGGCGATTTATACAACGGATAAACCTTCGTTATTGACTCAACTTTTATGGCAGTTTTATTGGACATAGAATATTCGGTTCAAAACATTATAAAACATCAGCAAAATGGGGTTTCAGGCGGGTAAAAACCAGCGCTCCCACGACAAAGAAAAATAAGGTAATGCTCCAAAATTCAAGCATCGCAGGGATGTCATCAAAAAACCAGGTTTTGTAAATTAAGGTTTCCCTGTATCCATTGACTACATAGTGTAACGGATTTAGTCGTGCCAGCAAAACAGCATCTCCTTTCAGTCTTGCTACAGGCCAAATAATGGGCGTTAACCAAAAAAGCAACGTAAGGAGAATGTCTATGGATTGTTTAATGTCGCGCACAAAAACCATCAATGAAGAGGCCAGCCATCCAATTCCGGTTACCAGCATTATTCCACAAAAAAGGTAATAGAACAATTGGAACCAGTAAATATCAATGGGATAGCCAAAGAGTAAAACCAAAACCAGCAAAACCAGCAAAAGGAAAAAATGGATAATCAGCGCTGTGATTATTCGAATTACAGGTATGATTCCAACCCTGAAGTACATTTTCTTAATCAGGAACGAAAAATCAAGCAACGAACGTGATGATTCCGAGATAGCATCGCGCAAGAAAAACCAAGGAACCATGCCTGCAATTAACCAGGGGAGAAAAGGAGTGCCATCGGCTAAGTCGCTACCGCGCAATCCAATAGAAACAACAAACCAGATAACAAAAATAATGGCTGCAGGTTGTAAAAAGGCCCAGGGCAAACCCAGATAGGTTGCCAGATATTTCTTTTGGAAATCCCTTGAAACTAACTTCCGAATAATAAATCGGTGCTGAAAAATAACCTTTAAAAAATAATAGAAATGTTTGATATGCTTCATGTGTACTATCCTGAAATTCAAATTTGGGTATTCACTTGAATATTAAACTTACAAAGGTACATTTTTTTAGGGTAAAGAACATGTTTGTTTTTCTTAAAAATGAAGGGCAGACAGCAAACTAACCCGTATAAAACGGTTTTATTCGTTGACATTTCTTAAATTTGTCGTCAGAAAAAACATAATTTGACGTATGCTCCAAATCAACCTCGATAAAATTTTTGCCGAAAAGAACCCCAAATTAGCCAAACGGATGCCCCGGTTTGTCTTGAGAATCATAAAAAAAATTCTTCACATGGACGAAATCAATTCGTTCTTGTACAAAAACGGCGAAAACCGGGGTATTGACAGTGTACGGTCATTGCTCAATGATCTGAACGTCTCCTACAAGGTTCACGGAATAGAAAACCTTACCAAAGGTTGTCGATACCAGTTTGCCAGTAACCATCCCTTGGGTGCCCTCGATGGAATAACCCTGCTTGATGTGGTTTACACCCATTTTGGAGAACCCCGCTTTCTTGTCAACGACCTGTTGTTAAAACTGCAAATATTCGACCCTTTGTTTGTTCCCGTTAATGCCTTTGGAACAACGTCAAAAGAAGTAGCCAAAATCATTGATGCTGCCTATGCCTCGGACAATCAAATTATTGTTTTTCCTTCCGGCATGGCTTCGCGAAAGATACAAGGAAAGATTACCGATTTGGGATGGAAGAAAAGTTTTGTGCAAAAGACAATTGAACATCAACGCGACATAGTTCCCGTATTTTTCAAGGGATACAACTCGAAACGTTTTTACCGCATTGCAAACTGGCGTAAACGACTGCGAATTAAGGCCAATATAGAAATGTTTTTCCTGCCCGACGAGATGTACAAACAACGAAACGCCTACTTTGAAATATTCTTTGGAAAACCCATTCCCTGGCAGGAAATTAAAAGCACAAAAAATGTAAGGCAGTGGACTGATGAAATCAGGAAAATTGTTTATTCAATGGACAAGTAATTTATTGTATATTTGGTTATATTTGTGGCTTGCATTGCGCTTGTCATTTATTACACTGAATAATAACCACCCCTGCGATGGAAAAACTGATTGACGCCATACCAACACATATAATTGAGTCTGAGCTCACTCCCGATAAATTTGTTCGTCCAACCAATTTTGGGAACAATGAAATTTACACATTCAACCACCACAATGCCCCATATGTATCATTGGAGGTAGGACGGCTTCGCGAACTCACTTTTCGAAAAGCCGGGGGCGGCACGGGCAAAAGTTATGATCTTGATAAATTTGATTTACAAGATGTGCCTTATAATCAACTTATTGTCTGGTCTCCAAGCGAGAAAATGATTATTGGCGGATATCGGTACCTGGTTGGGAAAAAAGCCACTTTAGACGAGTTGGGAAACATCCGTCTGGCTACCTACAAATTGTTCAACTTCTCCGACAAATTTATTAAAGAATACCTACCCTACACTATTGAACTGGGCAGGTCGTTTGTTCATCCTGAATTTCAATCGGGTGGTTCGTCGCGCAAAAGTATTTTTGCCCTCGACAACCTTTGGGACGGATTGGGTGCCATTGTTGTTGAGAATCCTGATATGCATTATTTCTTCGGGAAAGTCACAATGTACACACATTACAACCAGGACGCAAGAAATTTGCTGCTTTATTTCATCCAGAAACACTTCCCCGATAATGAAAACTTATTGAAACTGGTTGACCCCCTTACCTTAAATATCGATTACGAACATTGCGATAAGCTCTTTACCGGAAACGATTACACCGAGAATAAAAAAATCCTGAACGCCGAGTTGCGCAAATTAGGCGAACAAGTTCCTCCTTTAATCAACGCATACATGAACCTGTCCCCTTCTATGCGCACTTTTGGAACATCAATAAACCGCGATTTTGGTGATGTTGAGGAAACAGCCATTCTGATTGATATCAGAGACATTTACAAGTCCAAATTGGACAGGCATGTAAATTCCTATCTCAAATTTAAGGAAACGAAATAAAATACAACTAAGGTAATCTGTCCAAATTTGCTCATACAGAAGGTACTTGTTGTTTTTTTCTTGATAGCAATTATATCCTAGTACGCCCTTGCGTTCCTTCCCTCAATGTAATTAATAAAAGCCGTATTCACCACCTTGTTCCCACCAGGTGTTGGGTAGTCACCCGTGAAATACCAGTCGCCCTTATCGTTGGGACATGCTTTATGTAGGTTCTCGACCGTTTGGAATACCACTTTTACTTTTGCCTTTATTCCGGGTTGTAAGATGTGGGCTATACGATCGCTAATCTGCTCGTCAGTAAAGGGATGGTACAACCCTTTTACATGGTTTACAATGTCATTTCGGTGTTTCTGCTGCTGATCTTTACACTTGCGATAAACGTCGTTAATAAGTGAACTTTTTCCGGTTTCGCGAAGCAACTCAATAACAGCCTGAAAAGCAATAAAATCGGCAAGTCGGGCCATATCAATTCCGTAACAGTCAGGGTAACGTATTTGGGGTGATGATGACACAACAATAATTTCTTTCGGCTGCAAACGGTCTAAGATTCTAAGAATCGACCTTTTTAGCGTAGTGCCCCTAACAATGCTGTCGTCGATAATAACAAGACGGTCAACATTGGGAACAACTGTTCCATAGGTAACATCATAAACGTGCTCTACCAAGTCATCGCGACCACTGTCATCGGATATGAATGTGCGGAGTTTCACGTCCTTAATGGCAATTTTCTCTACTCTGGGACGGGTGTTTATGATGGTACGCAACTCATCATCAGTCATTTTCCCATTGCCTTTGATGATTTTTGCAATTTTCGTATCCAGCATATGCGATTCAATTCCCTTGATCATCCCATAAAATGCTGACTCGGCTGTGTTTGGAATGAAACTGAAGACCGCATTTTGCAGGTCGTTGTCAATGGCCTTAAGTATTTGTGGTGTTAATAATTCGCCCAGATGTTTTCTCCCGTTGTAGATGTCGGCATCGCTTCCCCTTGAAAAGTAAATTCTTTCGAACGAGCAACTTTTGCGTTCCTGGGTACTTCTTATTTCGGGCATCGAATAATCCCCGTTCTTTTTTACAATCAGGGCATGACCCGGTTTAATCTCTTGAATTCTGTCCACGGGAACGTTCATCACGGTTTGAATAACCGAACGCTCCGATGCTGCAATAATTATTTCATCATCAACATAATAACTGGCTGGGCGAATACCATTCGGGTCGCGCATTACAAACGCGTCACCATGGCCCAAAATGCCTCCAATTACATATCCACCATCCCAGTTCTCGCTGGCACGTTGAAGAACTGTTACCAAATCGAGATTTTCTTCAATCAAATCAGATATTTGTCGGTGGTTGAATCCTTCTTTTTTGTATTTTTCCACCATCTTTTCATTCATCTCGTCCAATCGGTACCCGATTTTTTCAAGGATAGTGACCGTATCACTATAATCTTTAGGGTGTTGACCAAAATTCTGCAATTGTTCGAATAGCTCATCAACGTTGGTCAGGTTAAAGTTTCCGGCAAGAACCAAATTTTTTGTTTTCCAATTATTTTCGCGCATTACCGGATGCACATTCTCAATGTTGTTTTTTCCAAACGTACCATAACGTAAATGCCCCAGCATAATTTGTCCTGCAAAATCAAAATGTGCTTTGGCATACTCGGGGTTCATCGCCAAATCTTTATTTCGCTCGGCAACAACCTCTACCGGCTTACGTACCATGTCAAAAGTATCAACAATAGGACGGCTTGAGTTTGAACGTACCCGGGCAAGGTAACGCGAACCTGCCGGAACATCGAGCTTTAAACAAGCCAGTCCTGCTCCATCTTGTCCGCGGTTGCGTTGTTTCTCCATTAATAGGTACATTTTGCTGATCCCGTACATCCAGGAACCGTATTTAATGCGGTAATATTCCAATGGTTTTAAAAGCCTCATGAAGGCTATTCCACATTCGTGTTTCAGCTGGTCGCTCATAGTATTTTTATTGTTTCTTTACGATATTTAATATTCGTTTGGCAATAGAATGACTGTCTAATCCGTATTTTCTTAAGAGTTCCTGAGGAGTTCCGCTTTCTCCAAAGCAATCGGGGATTCCTATCATTTCCATGCGGCAAGGATTTTCCTGTACCAACACCTCGGCAACAGCGCTTCCCAAACCTCCCAGCACCTGGTGTTCCTCAACAGTAATCACCAAACCTGTCTTTCTCGCACACAACACAAGCAACTCTCTGTCAATGGGTTTTATAGTATGAACATTCACAACCTGCGTTGAAATGCCTTCTTTTTTAAGCAACATAGCTGCCTGAAGACTCTCATAGACCATATGTCCTGTGGCAACGATTGTTAAGTCTGAACCCTCTGCTAAGATTTGACCCTTCCCGATGGAAAACTCCTGATCATCCGGTGTAAAATCGGGCACAGGTTCGCGTCCAAAGCGGATATATACAGGCCCATTACAGTTTAAAACAGCTTGCCTGACAGCAAGTTCGGCCTGTGTAGCATCGCAGGGCGATAACACTGTCATATAAGGCAGGGTCCGCATTATGGCCAAATCTTCCAACGCCTGATGCGTGGCACCATCGGGTCCAACCGAAATTCCGGCATGAGCACCTCCAATAATTACGTGTAAATTATTGTAGCATATGGAAACACGAATTTGATCCAAGGCTCGTGTTGTTACAAATGTGGCATATGTTGAAAAAACCGGCAAATAGCCGTTCAATGCCATTCCGGCAGCAACTGATGCTATATTTTGTTCGGCTATCCCAAAACTATGGAAACGGTGGGGAAAGTTATCTCGAAAAAAATTCATGCTCACTGATGAGGTAATGTCTGCACCTAACCCAACTATGCGGCTATCTTCAGCTGCAACATCGGCCAGTCCTTTCCCAAATCCGAAACGGGTGGGGCGCAATTTTAAATCACTCATAGGTACTAAAATATTTTCGTTTGCACTCATCCCTAAACAGGGACAATTCCTCATCATTTGGAACTTTACCATGCCATGAACAATCATTTTCAATGCATGGAACACCGGCACCCATCATGGTGGTAGCCAGAATAACCGATGGTTTCTGTTTTTCAATGGCTGCTTTCTGAAAAGTGGCTACAAAATCCGGGATATAATTCCCATTGCATGTCAGGACGTTCCATCCAAATGATTTCCACTTATCGGCCAATGGTTCCAAGGCCATGACCTCTTCTGTCGATCCGTCTATTTGGAGGCCGTTGCGGTCAACGATTGCAATTAAATTTGATAAACCAAAATGGGAAGCACTCATAGCAGACTCCCAAATTGAACCTTCCTGTAGTTCTCCGTCCCCATGAATAGTAACAATCCGGTAATGTTCATTCCTCAATTTAGCAGCCAGTGCCATGCCCACTCCAACTCCTAGACCTTGACCTAAACTCCCTGAGGAGGTTTCAACACCTGGCAGTTTGTGCAAAAAAGCCGGATGCCCCTGTAAACGGCTTCCCGTCTTACGAAGGGTAAAAATCTCTTCATGTGGAAAATAACCCGCCAGGGCTAAGGTCGCGTAATGAACCGGAGCCAAATGACCGGCAGACAGAATAAGTCTGTCCCGCTCAGGCCATTTCGGATCAAGTGGATTGTGTTGCAAAAGTTTAAAATACAAAGAGGCTAAGATATCGGTCAGGCCGAGTGAACCTCCTAGGTGCCCGGAGCCGGCGGCATTCAACATCTCCAAAATGTTGATTCGAATACAATAAGCTATTTCACGAAGCTCGCCGGCAGTTTTGTTGTAGGGTGTCATTGCCCAAGGGGTGGATATTGTATTGTTGTTTTTACAATGTAACAGTCTGGAAATTCTTTGACAAATCTCTTATAATCAAGGAGTGCGGAATTCTCATCACGATAATCGCCAACCCTGACTTTAATAAACGGTGGTTCAAAATGGCTGTAAACCCGAACAGGATCAAAATCAGGAAAAAGACTTATAAAATCGGCCCTAAGCTTCAATGCCCGCTCTCGGGCCCCGGATTTCGAATCGCTGAACAACTGAATCCGGTATCCGGAAATTCTATTGCCCAAACTTTTATTTTGGGTTAATGTCCTTTCTATAAGGGCTTTTATAGATTCATTTTGGACGACCTCTACCTTACCTCCGTTGGTTGAAGGGTTTGACAACTCAAAAAATATATCCTGAGCTTGAATATTCAAGGCTGCGAAAAGGAATACACAAACAGATAAAACCTTAGGAAACAGACTACTATTGCTTTTATACTTCATATTACTTCTATACAAAACAGAACCCTTTCTTCTTTATTGGAAGGGCGCTACAAAATAAATGTAAATTTTTGGTTAATCAAAACCAAATCAACGGAAATAAAATCAGTAAGGGTGCATGCTGAGAACCGGAATGGGAGAATGGTTAACCATTTGTTGCGCATAAGGACCAAGCCAGATATTTTTTGTGCTTTCGTTTTGCTCGGTCATTATGGCAATTACTTCAGCATTGATTGCCTGCGCATATTCAATAGTCATGTTGGTTAGGTTGTTTCCACGAGCTGAGCTATGAACAACCCTAACACTTTGATTGACAAGAAATTCAATCACTTGATTTTTATACACAGAGATTTTTGGTACCAAATCAAGTTTACTATGTTCGCAAATGTCAAGCACATGCACCTCCGCATCAAACCTCTTGGAAAGTTCAGCAATAAAAGGAACTTTCTGACGTGTTTCAGGGGAATCATCAATAGGAAGGACTATTTTTTGTATTTTTCTGGGTTTGAACGATTGCCGCACCGAAAGAACAGGACACGATGAGTTGTTGATAACTTTGTAAGCAGTACTGCCGAGCCACAATTCTTCGAAACCGCTACTTCCATGAGTACCGATTACAATCATACTGGGATCACCATATTTGGCTTGATTGGCGATTTCATTGAAGATTTTCCCACGCCTTATTCTATAATCTATTTTATTGCTTATTTGAGGGCTGTATTTTTCGATTAACTGTTCAAACAAAAGCTGAATTGAAGTTTCATCGACTTTCACCTGAGAATTTTCGGCAACTTTAAATAGGGTGGAGAGGGCTTTCAACACATGAACCATCCGGATGTCCATGTTGAGGAAATTTGATAAGAGAACTGAATACTCAAGAGCATTCACGGAATGCTCGCTAAAATCAATGGGTACCAGTATATGTCTCATTCCTTAAGCCTTTTAGGATTCAAGAAACAAAAGGGGAGGCAGGGCCTCTCCTTTTCCTATTTAACACCTTTTCGTGTGTTGTAACTTATTTTCAGGGCATTTGCCTTTCTCAACTCTTGTTTGATGTCGGTCACAATGCCCATTTTTACGTTTTCATCAACCTTCATTACCGTGGTCATGAAAGGCCGCTCGGCTTCATTCCGGGCTTCCCTTTCACTGGCAATGTAAGTTTGTATATCCTGAACACTGGCGAACATGTCGTTCAATTGCACTCTTGGTTCAGTTCCAAAAAGGTTTTGATAACTGCGGGTTGGAACTCCCACATAAATGTTACTTGCCAAAGACTTCTTTTCCAATTTTGTACCTTCAGATGCCTGCGGAACGGTCACTTTGATTTTAAGTTCAGTTTCGCGCATGGTAGTACTAACCATAAAAAAGAACAGAAGCATGAACACGATATCCGGTAACGAGGCAGTTGAAATGCCAGGTGTTCCTTTCGATTTTCCTTTTCTTCTAAACTTGCTCATACCTATTTTCCTCCTATGTTTTTAGGTTCGGCTTCAGAAATCTTCTGAGGTATTGCAACCCTGATTGCGTCCACATCCGCTTGATCAAGCAGCTTGGCAAAGGGTTTGCCAAATTCCTGCATGGCCAGCTCGTTACGGGCTTCGTTGTAGGCAGCCACTAACTCGTTTTGGACTTCTATGTACCGTTTGTATGAAGTACCGCGGTCGTTTTGCAACGAAATAACCCCTTTGCTGACAGGAAACCCTTCCGGGTATTTACGGTCAAAGTGCTTGTGGGCAATTTTCTGCGGCTCGCTTCCTCCCGGTACAAAGTCCGGATTGGCAATCAGGATGGGTTTGTATTCGAATTCGGGCAGCTCTTCCAGGTTGTTTGGGTTTTGAATAAATTCCTTAGCCTTAACCTTAAGGTCTTTAAGGGACATATCCTGACCATTCACCAGAAGCCTGTCACTTTTATTAATCAACACAATGAAAATGTTCCTTTGTTTAATCTTCACTTGTTCGTCCTGCTTTTGGTTCTCTTCGGGCATGGGTGGTAAAACCCTGGCCAATCCCGAGTCCACATCCATTGTAGTGGTAACAAGGAAGAAAATCAGCAAAAGGAAGGCGATATCCGCCATGGATCCTGCATTGATTTCTTGTTGTTGTTGACGAGCCATAATTTTTAATTTTTGCGTTTAGACTGATTGATTTCTTTCTAGCGGAACAGACTTCTGACGCCGGTAAAAACAATCCCGCCTACGGCAATGATGAAAAACAAATACATGGATATCAAGCCTGTATCAACAGTCATGGCAATTCCTGGTGTTAAATTGAATTTTTCGACTCCAAGAAATACCGGAATTTCTGGTGATGAGAAAGCATAAGCGATTAGAAAAATGCCTCCCAAGACCCCGATTGACAATAGGCTGTTCTTGGCTGTTTTTGTGCTTTTGAATATGTTTAGTATGCTAAATCCAATGGTTGAAAACAAGGATAAGAAAACAAGAACATAAACAATATACACAAAATATTCCAAAGGACCACCCAATCTCTCCATTGTCCAGGCAACTTTTTCCGATGGGACAACAATGCTGTCAGGCATTGCTTCCATGCTCATTACATTGAAGTAAAAAAGCCCACCGAACAATATTGCCAAAACAAATAAGACAATAGAGACTATCGAAGTTAGTTTTGCTAATTTGTCAGACATGGTTATTATCTTTTGTTGTTGAACTTGGTAAGGATATCAATTAAAGAGATAGAAGCATCTTCCATGCTATTAACAACAGAGTCTATTTTAGACACGATGTAGTTGTAGAATACCTGAAGGATCATAGCTACAATCAAACCACCTACTGTTGTAATCAAAGCCACTTTAATACCACCAGCAACCAATGACGGGCTGATGTCGCCAGCTGCTTCGATAGAGTCGAACGCATCAATCATACCAATTACGGTACCCATAAACCCAAGCATAGGGGCAAGTGCAATGAATAATGAAATCCAGGTAAGGCCTTTTTCAAGTTGTCCGGTTTGAACACTTCCGTATGAAATTACGGATTTTTCAACAACTTCCAAACCTTCGCTCGTGCGGCTTAAACCTTGGTAGAAAATGGAGGCGATGGGGCCACGCGTGTTGCGGCAAATTTCCATAGCAGCTTCTACTCCTTGGCTTTCCAAAGCATCTTCAACCTTCTTGAGAAGTTTTTCGACGTTGATTGAAGCCAGGTTCAGGTAAATAATGCGCTCGATGACCAACGCCAAACCAAAAATCAAACAGAGTAATACAATGCCCATAAAGCCTGCACCACCCTCAATGAATTTAATTTTTAGCTGTTGGTGAACTGCTCCCATACCCTCTTCTTTTGGAGCCTCAGTTTCAGATGTCTGGGCTGTTTCCTGAGCAGGGGCTGCATCCAGAACTTGTGTTGTCTCAGTTTTTTCTGTACTTTCTTGCGCCATCATTTTTGTTGACACACCCAATGAAAGCATACCGATTACGGTAAAGAATACAAGTAATTTTTTCATGGTTCTCAATTTATTGTTAAAAGTTAAGCAAATTTATGTAAAAAAATCGTCGTTCAACATTCTGGCGGAGAGAGTGGGATTCGAACCCACGATACCCTTTTGAGGTATACACACTTTCCAGGCGTGCGCCTTCGACCACTCGGCCATCTCTCCCTGTCTGCAAAGTATGCCTCGAGGGCAAGCCTTGGTAAACTTTAAATTCGTGGCGCAAATTAACGACTTTTTTTTATTTAACGGTTAAATTTGGGTATTAATTTCACCACTAATTGAATTTTTTAATTTTTCGATAATCTCCTTACGGTCAGAAAAGTTGCCCAACAAAAACATCAACTTGGTTACAGCTGCCTCAGTAGTAGAATCATAGCCGCTTACAACACCCGCTTCCAGTAAACCGACCCCGGCATCATAGCTACACATATTAACACTCCCTGCCCTACATTGTGTGACGTTTACAATAATGATACCCTTTTGGGTTGTTTGCTGTAAAATTCCTGCAAATTCAGGATTTGTGGGGGCATTGCCTGATCCAAACGTTTCCAATACTATTCCCCGAACACCAGGAATTGCACAAACTGATTTAAGTATTTGGTTTGTCATACCCGGGAATATTCTTAAAACCAATACATTCTGATCCAATTTTGTATTGATGGAAAACGGCCCCTCGGTACCATAATGGATATCTTCGCGGTTGTAGTGGATTTTTATCCCAGCCTGAGCTAAGGGAGGATAATTATCACTGGAGAATGCGCTGAAATACTCCGCATTGTGTTTTGTAGTCCGGTTTCCCCGATATAGTTTTGTTTCGAAATAAATAGCTACTTCGGGGACTATGGCTCCTTTTTCATCATAGGCCGAGGCTATTTCAATGGCTGTAATCAGATTTTCCTTTCCATCAGTTCGTATTAGGCCGATAGGAAGTTGCGATCCGGTGAGTATTACTGGTTTTGAAAGGTTTTGCAACATGAAACTAAGGGCCGAAGCCGTGTAGGACATGGTATCGGTACCGTGAAGTATTACAAATCCGTCATAGTTAAGATAGTTCTCGTATATGAGGTTTGCCAAACGAGCCCAAATCTCGGGGTTCATGTCTGATGAGTCTATTACCGGATCGAAGGTTACCGAATCAAGAACTACTCCCAACCGGCTTAGTTCGGGGACTTCCTTAACTATATGCTCAAAATCAACAGGGTGCAAAGCTCCGGTTTTTTGGTTTGTAACCATTCCAATGGTGCCACCGGTGTAGATGAGCAGGATTTTTTGTCGTTTGACCATAGACGTATTGTTTATTTGTCGATTTTTATTGGAAAAAGGCGTAAGGCATTTTCTGTAGTTTTCTTAGCAACCTCATCAAATGAAATGCCACGCATCTGGGCTATCCTTTCTACCACAAGATGTAGATGGGAAGACTCGTTTCTCTTTCCCCTAAAAGGCATGGGGGCAAGATAGGGACTGTCTGTTTCAACCACCAACGATGCAAGGGGAATGTTTTTGACAACCTCATCAATTCCACTGTTTTTAAACGTAACTACCCCGCCAATTCCCAAATACATACCAAATCCAATTACTCGTTTTGCTGCCTCCAGATTTCCTAAGAAACAATGAAATACTCCTGTTGGCAACTCACCGGTGAAATTTTCAAGTACCTCGAAGATTTGTTGTAGCGAATCACGGGCATGGATAACAACTGGTAAGTTTCGTTCTGTAGCCAGTTTCAGTTGGTGCTCGAAGGCAACAACCTGTTCCTGGAGGGCTGTTTTGTCCCAATAGAGGTCAATTCCGGTTTCTCCAATTCCAACAATATCGTTTCGCCGTAGCTGCTTTTCTACATTGGTTAACTGTAATTTATAGTCATCTTTGACGTTTGTTGGGTGTAGTCCCGCCATGGGAAAGCAAAAACCGGGAAAATCAGCACACATGCGGTTCATGGGCTCAACCGAGGTCATATCGATATTAGGGAGCAAAACCGCGGCTACATTTTTGTCTTTAGCTCTTTGCATAGCTTCAGCCCTGTCTTCATCGAACTGGGGAAGATACATATGCGAGTGAGTATCAATGAGGTTCATTTTCCTTCAATTAATTTTTCCGGTATTGGTTTCCAGGAAGTGCAGTTATAACACCCTTAAATTCCATTCCTAACAAGGTAGCGGTAACTTTGTGAACGGGAATGGCGAGTTTGGAGGTAAGATAATCGACACTAACAGGCTGGTCATCTTCAAAAAGTTCGAAAATAGTTTCTTCCTCTTCTGTCAGTGCTTCAAAAAGTTGTTTCTGTACCATTTTGGGCGAAACCGAATCCCATCCCATTCCATACTCGATATCATCAAGACCTTCACAAAGTGCGGCTTTATTTCTTTTAATCAGCGCATTACAACCCGAAGAATAGGTGTCACCAACTTTTCCGGGATAAGCAAAAACATCACGTCCATAGCCTTGTGCATAATCAGCAGTAACCAGGGCGCCCCCGGTTATTCCAGACTCGGCGACTAAGATGGCATCGCATAAACCGGCAATAATCCGGTTTCGTCGCAGGAAATTGGTTTTGTCATAGGGTGAATTGTGCGGAAATTCGGTCACCAATACCCCGTTATCTTTTAAAATATCAAGGGCTACGCTTCTGTGTTGAGCCGGATAAATCTTATCTAGCCCGTGTCCCAAAATGGCAGCTGTGGGTATTTTATGTTGCACCGAAGCTTTATGGGCAATGACATCAATTCCATAGGCAAGTCCACTCACTATTGTAAGATCGTGGTTGTGTTCCCTTATATCCCGTATAAGGTTTTCGACCATGGTTTTTCCATAGATTGTTGCGTGTCGTGTACCAACAATGGCCAGCATTTTCTTTTTGTAAAGACAATCAACGTTTCCTTTGGTAAACAGAACGACAGGACTATCCGGGCTATGTGAAAGTTTCTTTGGATAATCGGGGCTTAAATAATGAATAATACGGATATTGTGTTTTTCGCAAAAGGGCATTTCAGCATCAGCCAATTCTTTGCCTTTGTCAAAATCCATTTTCCCAACAATAGTATTTCCAAGTCCGGGGATTTTGCTCAACTCCTTTGGCCGGCTTTTAAAAACCTCCTCGGGTCCGCCACAATAGGCTATCAATTTTTTGGCCGTCATTGGGCCAAGATTGGTAGTCAATGCCAAGGCTACAAAATAATACGTATTGGGGTCCATTTTCTTTGGGCTGTGGAAAAGAGGCTGCAAAAATACAAAATCAATTGGTTGGTGCAATAGATTTTTTTGCTGCACAACAACAAATGACCACGCTGAAATGGGATAGAGATGCGGAACCCCCGAAAATTCAATGTTTTGACCGTTAATGCATTAAAGTTATCAACAATGTGGGAAAAAGTGGGAAAAAGTGGTATAATGTGGGAAAAATGTTTGTAATTTTACCCGTTGAAAATTGCATAGAAATGATAACCTTTGTTGGGGAATATACTATACGCATCGACGCCAAGGGGCGCTTGGTTTTGCCGTCGGCTTTCAAGAAGCAGGTTGGCGAAGCACCTTTGTCCGATTCGTTTATCCTGAAAGAGGACATGTACGAAAAATGCCTAGTACTTTATCCGGCCACCGAGTGGGAACGCCAGAATCAAATTATAAGGGGACGGTTAAACCCTTTCGACAAGCAGCACAATCAGTTTTTGCGCAGTTTTTCAAAAGGGGCAATTGAGGTTACCCTCGACAGTGTCAACCGTTTCCTGGTCCCAAAGCGGTTGATGGAGTTTGCTCAAATCGACAAGGACGTTGTTTTGTCAGGACAAGATGGGAAAATTGAAATCTGGGCATTGGAGTCCTACCAGCAATTGTGGGAAAAAGCGCCTGATTTTGAAGAACTGGCAAAGAAAGTTATGAACCCCTGATTCCAAATAGTCGAGAAATGAGCGAGTATCATATACCTGTTTTGTTAGAAGAAAGTCTTGAGGGTTTGAAGATCAACCCAGCGGGGATTTATATAGACGTCACCTTTGGCGGGGGAGGTCATTCAAGGGCCATTATCAATAAATTGACAACGGGAAGGCTTATCGCTTTCGATCAGGATGAAGATGCCAAAGCAAATTCAATAGCTAGTCCAAATTTCACTTTTGTTCACCATAACTTCCGTTATATGCGCTATTTTTTGCGTTATCTGAACATTGCAAAGGTGGACGGGATTTTAGCCGATTTGGGAGTATCATCGCACCATTTTGACGAAAGCAATCGTGGTTTTTCGTTCCGATTCGACAGCGAGCTTGATATGCGCATGAATCGTAACAAAACACGCAAAGCGTCGGATATTGTCAATGAATACTCGCAGGAAAACTTAGCCAGTATTTTTAGAAATTACGGTGAGGTTGAAAAACCCTGGCAAATTGCCGAAGCTATAGTAAAACACCGCCAAGTAGCAAAAATCAGAACAACGGGGGATTTACTTACTGCCATTGGGGAAATCATTCCCGAACGCTTTAGAAATAAGTCGCTGGCAAGGGTCTATCAGGCATTGCGCATTGAAGTCAATGGTGAGATGGAAGCCTTGAAAGAATTTTTAGAGCAGGCTGCAGACGTGCTAAATCCCCGTGGAAGGTTGGTTGTCATTACATATCATTCGTTGGAAGACAGATTGGTAAAAAACTTCCTGAAGTTTGGGAACTTCGAGGGAAAACCGGAAAAAGATTTTTTTGGAAACATTATAGCTCCGCTCGAGCCCGTTAACCGAAAAATTGTAACACCCAACGAAGCCGAAATTGAACGTAACCCCCGATCCCGGAGCGCAAAATTACGAATTGCCCAAAGAACTGTATATGAACCAACAAGAGCCACAAATCCCGGAATTTGATGATATCCGTGGGGTCAAAGAACCAAAACCCGGCAAAGGGGCGAACGCATTGCGTTCTGTTCTTGATGGTTCGTTTTTGGGCGACGACAGTTTCCTGAACCGTTTTCCTTACTTTTTATTTTTAGGCTTTTTAGCCATAGTTTACATTGCAAATACTTTTCATGCTGAAAGCGTTTTGCGCGAGCGCAAGAAGCTCGAACTCGAGATCAGAGAGTTGCACCCCGAAGCCATTTCCATCTCGTCGCAGCTGATGCACATGAGCAACCAGACTGAAGTGGCAAAACTGTGCAGGGAAATGGGGCTGGGTTTGCAAGAGAATCTTGAACCACCGTATAAAATTGTGCTTGAAAGCGATGATGTACGTTTCATAAAACGAAAAAACATTGATTAGGTCATTCTCATGAGCCAGGAAAAGACCATACGAAACCAGATGCTGGGCAGGTTAACGGCTGTGTACTTTACATTGCTGCTTTTCCTCATAATTCTGGTTGGTCGTATATTTTATGTTCAATGGTTCGAAGGCGAAAAATGGAAAAAAGCCGAGCAAATGAATTTCCGGACCACCCGAATTGAACCCAACAGGGGCGACATCAGGGCCCGCGATGGAAGGTTGCTTGCTAGTAGTGTCCCCGAATATGAGATTAGAATGGATTTGGGAAGTTCAGCTTTTGATGTCCACCTGTTCAGGCACAAAATCGACAGCCTTTCTTTTCTCTTGTCAAACCTTTTCCGCGATAAAAGTGCAGAGCAATATAAACGCGATTTGCTTTCCGCGCAATATCGCCAGGAGAGATATTACCTTGTAAAAAAGGACGTAAGCTATCCGCAATTAAAACGTCTCAGGAAGTTTCCTGTTTTCAATGCCGGGCCGTACAAAGGCGGTTTGATTGTAAAAATGGAGTACAAGCGTGTGAAACCCTTCGGCGAAATGGCAGCCCGATCCATAGGGTACGTTTTCAATTCGGGCAATATACGTGGTGTTGGAATTGAAGGTACGTTCGACTCCATTTTATCCGGTGTCGAAGGGCGAAGGCTCGAACAACGCATAACAGGGAATTTTTGGAAACCCGTGGGCAGTGATATTGATATCGATCCAATACAGGGGCACGATATAGTTACTACACTTGATGTAAACATTCAAGATGTTGCACACAACGCCCTTCTAAAAACGCTCAGACAGCATAATGCCCGTCACGGTGCCGCCATTCTTATGGAAGTTGAAACGGGCGAGATATTGGCCATGTCGAACCTAATGCGCACATCAATAGGCAGTTATGTCGAAACCTACAATTTTGGGGTTGGGGAACGCACCGAGCCCGGTTCAACAATCAAACTGGCTACTTTAATGATAGCACTCGAAGATGGTTATGTTAACCTGAATGACGTTATTGAAACCGGAAAAGGGGAAATGAAGATTTACGATATCACTATTCGTGACAGTAAAGAAGATGGTTTTGGGAAAATTACCGTTAAAGAAGCATTGGAGCTCAGTTCGAATATCGGTATTGTAAAAGTTGTGCAAAATTTCTATGGCAACAAGCCTAAAGACTTCATTGAGAAGTTGTACCGCTTTCATTTAAACGAACCTACCGGAATAGATTTGATTGGTGAACCGGTACCGTACATAAAGTATCCGGGAGATAAGCACTGGAGTGGCGTTTCGCTGTTTCAAATGGCCTATGGTTATGAACTTCAGCTTACCCCCTTGCAAATTCTAACTTTCTACAATGCTGTTGCAAACAATGGAGTAATGGTACGCCCAAAAATTGTCAAAGCAATTTACAAACATGGAACAATGATTAAATCGTTTCCGACAGAAATTATCGATAACCGCATTGCCGCGCCAAAGGTTATTAAGCAGGCTCAGGAAATGCTGGAAGGCGTTGTAGAAAACGGAACGGCTAAAAACCTTAGCAAAAATGCTTACAAAATTGCAGGAAAAACAGGAACAGCCCAAATTGCCAACGCTAAATATGGCTACGAATATCAAAGCAGGGTAAGTTATCTGGCTTCTTTTGTCGGGTACTTCCCAGCCAAAGACCCAAAATTTTCGTGCATTGTTATTGTCAATGAGCCTTCGAACAGTCAATATTATGGAAACGCCGTAGCGGGTCCGGTTTTCAAGGAAATTGCGGATAAGGTTTATGCTACACGCCCAGACATGGTTACACCGTTAGAGGAGAAAATTGCAGGCAAAAAAGACCTTGTTCCTTATACGTTATCGGGGAACAAAGCTGATTTATTGGCTATTTTGAATTTATTTAACATACCCAAAGTAGATATGTCTAACCAAAAAAACAACTGGGTTATGACTACCAAGTTGGAAGACAGGGTGCGCATTCAAAACCGGATTTTTCCCAACAAGCAAGTTCCAAACGTGCTTGGTATGGGGATTAGAGACGCACTCTCCGTTTGTGAGAACGCCGGTTTAAAAGTTGAGGTAAATGGACGGGGAATTGTTACGCGACAAAGCCTACAACCCTTTACGAACATTCATGGCGGGGAAAAGATTGTTCTTAACCTTTCGCATAATTTTTAATGATTATGATGACATTAAAAGATATTTTACATGGTGTGACGACGTCGGTGATTTCCGGGGATGAAAATGCCCGGATCAATTCCATTTGCATTGATTCGAGAAAGTGCTCTCAGGGTTCCATGTTTGCCGCCCTAAGTGGCACCACAACCGATGGTCACCGTTTTATTGACACAGCAATAGATCTCGGAGCCACAGCCGTTTTATGCCAAATCCTGCCTGAAAACTTGAAACAGGGGGTTACCTATGTTCAAGTTAACAATTCATCCATTGCCTTAGGTGTTGCGGCTTCGAATTTTTACGGCCAACCATCGGAAAACTTAAAGCTGGTTGGTGTTACCGGAACTAACGGAAAAACCACCACAGCAACACTGCTTTACGAAGTGGTTCGTTCGCTTGGGTATCCTGCCGGATTATTTTCGACAGTAAAAATACTGATCAACGACAAGGAATTTCCTTCAACCCATACAACTCCCGACGCTGTGGAGCTGAACCGTATAATGGCCGAAATGGTAAATATGGGGTGCGAATATTGCTTTATGGAAGTAAGCTCGCATTCCGTTGATCAACAACGAATTGCAGGTTTAAAATTCACGGGTGGAATTTTCACTAACATCACTCAGGATCATCTTGATTACCACAAAACCATGGACGCTTACATTGCAGCTAAACGGCAGTTTTTTACACAACTGCCCAGGGATGCCTTTGCACTCACCAATATTGATGATCGCAACGGTAACATTATGCTGCAGAACAGCGTTGCGAAACGCCGTTCTTATGGATTGCTAAAACCTGCCGATTTCAAATCAAAAATCATGTCGAAACAGTTAGAAGGGATGTTGCTGAATATTGACGGCATTGATGTGTGGACTCCTTTAACGGGCGAATTCAATGCCTATAACATTTTGGCTGTATATGGTACTTGTATGCTCCTTGGTTTTGATCAACAGGAAGTTTTAACAGCCATCAGTCGTCAACAACCCGTTCGTGGCAGGTTCGAACGGTTTCAGTCTAAGAACGGGATTTTTGTTATTGTTGACTACGCACACACGCCCGATGCCGTGACCAACGTGCTGGAAACCATTAAAGATATCAGGACAGAAAACGAAAAAGTAATAACGGTAATTGGAGCGGGCGGCGATCGGGACAAGACCAAAAGGCCTCTAATGGCAAAGGAAGCTGCGCAATTGAGTAATGTAATTATCCTGACCAGTGATAACCCGCGAAGCGAAGACCCGTTGGCAATTATTGACGACATGAAAGCGGGGCTGAAAGGGGTTTACAGTGCCGTGGCCCTGACCATACCCGACAGGCGTGAAGCTATAAAAACTGCGTGCACAATGGCTCAACCAGGTGATATTGTCCTCATAGCCGGCAAAGGGCACGAAACCTACCAGGAAATCAAAGGTACCAAATACCCGTTTGATGATATGGTAGAAGCGCTTTCAATTTTAAAATCCATTGAAAACTAAAAACATATTGTTATGTTCTACTACGTCGGAAATTGGCTGCATGAAATGGGAATCCTTGGTTCGGGTTTGTTTCAGTACATTACATTCAGGGCTGCATTGGCCTTTATAGCCAGCATTATAATTGGAGCAATATATGGTAATAGGTTAATTCAAATCTTACAGAAAAAGCAGATTGGGGAAACCATTCGCGACCTTGGCCTCGAGGGGCAAATGCAAAAAAAAGGAACTCCAACAATGGGTGGTATTATCATCGTAGCGGCGATTGTGTTCCCAACATTGCTATTTGCAAAAACCCACAACATTTATATTTTATTGATGCTCGTAACAACATTATTGATGGGCACAATCGGATTTCTGGACGACTACATAAAGGTATTCAAAAAAAATAAAGAAGGCTTGGCCGGAAAATTTAAGGTCATTGGACAAGTTAGTCTGGGATTGATAGTTGGAATAACCATGTGGCTACACCCTGACATTGTTATTAGGCACACATCTGTTCAAGATACCGCTGTTGTTCAGCAAGTTGACACACACCAGTTTGACACAAAATCGACACAAACAAACGTGCCTTTTTTCAAAAACAACAACGGAGACTACAAAAGCCTTCTGTTCTTCCTGGATGATGAATCGGCCTCAACATGGTCGTGGGTAGTTTTTATTGCAATTGTAATATTTATTGTTACCGCGGTCTCCAACGGAGCAAACATAACCGATGGCCTCGATGGACTGGCAACGGGGAGTAGCGCAATAATTGGGGTTACTCTTGGGGTTTTGGCCTATTTGTCAGGGAACATAATCTACTCAACCTACCTGAATATTTTCTATATTCCCAATATTGGCGAATTGGTTGTCTTTATTGCGGCCTTTATTGGAGCCATGGTGGGCTTTTTGTGGTACAATTCGTTCCCAGCCCAGGTATTTATGGGCGACACGGGGAGTCTTGCCATTGGCGGAATCATTGCCGTTTATGCTGTTCTGATACGAAAAGAGCTACTTATTCCGGTATTGTGCGGCATTTTCCTGATTGAAAACCTGTCGGTCGTCATGCAAGTATCTTATTTTAAGTACACAAAGAAAAAATACGGCGAAGGGCGACGCATTTTTCTTATGTCTCCGCTTCATCACCACTATCAGAAAAAAAATATTCCCGAACCCAAAATTGTAACGCGGTTTTGGATAGTTGGGATTTTATTAGCCGTAATTACCGTCCTAACCTTGAAAATCAGATAAAAGACCTAACATGAAACAATACACAACCATAGTTTTGGGGGGCGGAGAAAGTGGCGTTGGAGCAGCGATGCTGGCCAAACGCAATGGGGAGATTGTGCTGGTGTCGGATTCGGGGCAATTGAAAGAAAAATATCGAACAGAACTGGCAGAAGCGCAAATTGATTTTGAAGAAGGAAAACACACGCTCGAGATTGTGGCCAAGGCAAAGTTGTTGGTAAAAAGCCCCGGTATCCCAGACAAGATGCCTGTGTTGCAATTTGCTAAAGAAAAAGGAATTGAGATCATTGGCGAAATTGAATACGCAGCTCGCTATACGAAAGCTCAATTTATTGCCATAACCGGGTCGAACGGAAAAACAACAACAACGCTCTGGATTTATCATATTCTGAAGAATGCCGGCTTGCGTGTTGGGCTGGCAGGCAACGTTGGTCAAAGTCTGGCGCGTCAGGTACTGCATGAAAACCCTGATTGGTTCGTGGTTGAACTTAGCAGTTTTCAGCTTGACAGCATGTTTGAATTCCACGCGCATGTTGCAATTCTTACGAATATTACGCCTGACCATTTAGATAGGTACGAGTATAAATTCGATAACTATATTAACTCAAAATTCCGCATTTTGCAGAATCAAAAACCTGATGACTACTTCATCTATTTCGCTGACGACCCGGTAATTGCCTCAAAAGTAGCCGAAATGGCAATTGCGGCCAGGAAGTTAACCTTTTCGCTTACTAAAAGTGAAGGTGTTTCTGCCTATGCAACCTACGATAAAATAAATTTTAACACACATAATCAACCGTTTACTATGTTTTACGACGAACTGATATTAAAAGGAAAACACAACCTGTGTAATGCCATGGCGGCTGCATTGGCTGCCGATGTAACACGCATCAGAAAAGAGAAAATCCGCGAATCGCTGGCTAGTTTTTCCGGGGTTGAACACAGGCTTGAAGAGTATCTCTCCATTCATGGTGTTCAGTACATTAATGATTCGAAAGCAACCAATATCAATTCGACCTGGTATGCCCTGGAAAGCATGACCCGTCCAACAGTCTGGATTGTGGGGGGAGTTGACAAAGGTAACGACTATTCAGAACTCGATGTTGTTGTAAAGAAATCAGTAAAAGCCATCGTGTGCTTAGGGGTTGATAATAAGAAAATTGTAAACCATTTTAGTGGAATGGTGGAGACAATAATCGAGACACATTCAATGGAAGAGGCTGTTTACACAGCCTATAAATTGGCTGTTCCCAACGACGTTGTTCTTCTAAGTCCAGCCTGCGCCAGCTTTGACCTTTTTCAGAACTACGAAGACAGGGGCAGGAAATTTAAAGATGCTGTCAGAAATTTATAATTCAGTTCTAAGATTCTAAACATTATTGAGGTTAGATAATGAAGGTAATATTTACATATCTGAAAGGTGACAAGGTAATATGGGTAATCATTATCATGTTATGCCTGGTTTCTCTTTTAGTTGTTTACAGTTCCACCGGTTCGCTGGCCTACAAACAGGCCGGAGGCAACACATTTCATTATCTTAGCCGTCAGATTTTTTTTGTTATTCTGGGCTTAGGAGCTATTTATGGCGTGCACCAACTGCCCTACAAAATATTTTTCAGGTTGGCACAAATTTTTTACTTCCTGTCCATACCTCTTCTATTGTACACTCTATTGCGAGGAGCAAGTATTAATGAGGCAGCCCGTTGGATTTCCCTGCCGGGTGGCTTCTCTTTCCAGACCTCCGATTTGGCCAAAATGTCACTTATGATGTACCTTGCCACGCAACTATCACAACGGCAGCCCGACATAAAAGACCTTAAAAAAGGGTTTATCCCATTGATGATTCCCATTGGCATCACTTGTATGTTAATATTACCTGCAAACTTTTCAACGGCGGCTCTTGTATTCGTAACAGCCATGGTTTTATTGTTCATTGGACGTGTTAAAATGCAGCACCTGGCTTCACTGGCCGGCATTGGGGTTGTTGGCATTGGCATTTTTGTCATCATTGCGCTAAATTCTCCCGACACAGGCCGCGTGGGTACATGGAAGCGCCGGATTGAAAACTTCTTTTCCAAAGACGGGGAAAATTTTCAGGCCGACCAAGCAAAAATTGCCATTGCAACGGGAGGTGTTTTTGGGAAAGGACCAGGACAAAGTGTACAGCGGAACATTCTGCCCCACCCCTATTCTGATTTTATTTTTGCCATAATAGTTGAAGAATATGGTGTTGTGATGGGCATTTTCATCATGGCCCTGTACCTAATATTACTATTCCGAAGTGTTGCCCTTATAAAGAAATGTCCGCGGACGTTTCCGGCTTTTCTGGCAGCCGGAGTGGTATTACTGATTGTTATTCAGGCATTTGTACATATTGGTGTAAATACCGGTGTCTTCCCTGTAACAGGTCAAACACTGCCCATGATTAGTATGGGGGGAACCTCAATGTTAATTACCGGACTACAACTTGGCATGCTATTAAGTGTAAGCCGCGAGCTGATGGAGGAAGCAAAAGCCCCTATCGTACAAACTGAACCCACAAACCAAACATTCGATGGAGTTAAAGATGAAGGAAACAGCACCAATAAGATTATTGATTAGTGCAGGCGGAACCGGTGGGCACATCTTTCCCGCCCTGGCTGTCGCTAATGAGTTTCGGAGTAAACACCCCGATTGTGAAATCCTGTTCGTGGGTGCGTTGGGTAAAATGGAGATGGAAAAAATCCCACAGGCCGGTTACAATATTGTAGGCTTACCCATAATAGGAATGCCCCGCAAATTGTCTTTCAAGATGTTTGCATTTGTTCGTTCGCTGTTTAAAAGTCTGTTCATGGCCAAGCGAATTGTTAAGAATTTTAAACCTACGGCAGCTGCCGGATTTGGCGGATTTGCCTCTGGCCCGGTCCTTTACTGGGCATCAAGAATGAAAGTCCCTTGTCTGATACAAGAGCAAAACAGCTACGCCGGGGTAACCAACAAAATTTTGTCAAAAAGGGCAAAAACCATTTGTGTCGCTTATGATGGCATGGAGAAATTCTTTCCGGCCAAAAAAATTGTGTTTACAGGAAATCCTGTACGTAAAAACCTGGCTATTAAGGAAGACAGTTACGACGAAGCCCTCGAGTTTTTCAACATCCGTCGCGACAGGCAAACAATTTTGGTGCTGGGAGGAAGCCTGGGGGCTCGTTCCGTTAATAACCAGGTACTTGCCGATTTAGCCTGGTTTGAAAACCAGAATGTGCAACTACTGTGGCAAACCGGAAAATTGTATTATACCGAAATGATCAAAAAATCGAAAGCCTTTGACCAAACAAATATCCGCATCCTACAGTTCATCGATAGGATGGACTTGGCCTATGCCGCTGCCGACATTATTGTTTCCCGTGCCGGTGCGGGTACCATTTCGGAGCTCTGTATTGTTGGAAAACCAGTTATATTGGTTCCAAGTCCCAACGTGGCCGAGGATCATCAAACCCATAACGCGCGATCGCTTTCCGACAAGCATGCCGCAATTCTACTGCCCGATAAACGGATTCACGAACTTACTCATGTAATAAACAAACTACTGAACGACAGTGAATTAAAAGACGAATTGACTGAAAACATTACAAAATTGGCGCTTAAAAATGCCGACGAAGAGATTGCAAACGAAATCTATAAACTTGTGTAAAAAGCATGGCTCCAAAACTCGACCATATTAAAAACGTTTTCTGTGTTGGCATTGGTGGCATTGGCATGAGCGCGTTAGCGCGCTACTGGAAACATGCTGGAAAAAATGTAGCTGGATACGATATACACGAAACTGATCTTACCCGTAAATTAGTAAGCGAATCTATTCCTGTGTTCTACAATGACAGCCCCGGAAAAATACCATCCGAATTTCTTGTCGGAGAAACGCTTGTGGTCAGAACACCCGCTGTGCCCGATGATTTGGAAGTTCTGCAAATTTGGGAAAAATATGGAAAGACGGTTTTAAGGCGATCACAAATGTTGGCCTTAATTGCCTCAGAACATATTGTATATGCAGTAGCCGGAACGCATGGAAAAACAACTATAACCACCATGTTGGGACATCTGTTTAACCAACGATCCCAAAAAATAAACGCTTTTATGGGGGGAATTTCCCGAAATTACGGAACAAACCTCCTTTTATCATCGAAAACCTTGGAAATGGTAGTCGAGGCTGATGAATACGATCGTGCTTTTCTGAAACTAAACCCGAATTCAGCCATAATTACCTCCATTGATGCAGATCATTTAGACATCTACGAAAATTACGAAAACGTGATACTGGCATTTAACCAGTTTGCTGATCAGGTTTCTGCCCACGGTATTTTAATTTACAAAAAAGGTATTATGTTGCTTGGGAAACGGGATGTGGACAGTTTCTCCTATCATGTTGAAGATACCAATGCCGATTTCTATGCCAAAAACACCAGCATCTGTAATGGTTGCTATTGTTTCGATTTGGTTACACCCATGGGTACATTCGAATCGTTACAGCTTGGAGTTCCCGGGTATTATAATCTGGAAAATGCCATTGCTGCTTCAGCTTTGGCATTGGAGGCTGGGCTGAGTTACGATCTTTTAAAAACAGGGTTAGCTACATTTAAGGGAGTAGAAAGACGTTTTGAACTGCACAATAAAGGCACTGAAACCTATGTGGACGACTATGCACACCACCCACGAGAAATTGAAGCTTGCCTTATGTCCCTTCGCAGGATATTTCCGGGAAGGCACATTACAGCGATATTTCAACCACACCTCTTCAGCCGGACACGCGATTTACATGGAGAATTTGTCCTGGCAATGGAGAAAGCTGACACGGCCATAGTGACCGACATTTACCCGGCCCGCGAACAGCCAATTGAAGGCGTAACGGCACACACCCTACTGTCTGACCTAAAGAATGGACAGTATCTGGCCTTTCACGATATCCTGGATTTTGTAAGATCACGGACATTTGACGTCTTAGTAACCATGGGAGCCGGAAATATTGGGGACAAAGCCCTGGAAATTAAAAATATAATTGACAACCGGGCATGAGCGTAAAAATTAAATACATAATTGCCTGGTCGGTATTAAGCCTTTACGTTTTTGTATCGGCGGGTTTTGTTGCGCGAAAATCGGGTGAGGAGGTTTGTAGTAATGTTGAAATATCCCTTACTGATACCACAAATCGTCTGGTAGTTCCCCGGGATATAACAATATTGATGGAAAATAAAAAGAACTCGCCCTTTGGACATAAACTCTCCGAAATAAATAAAATGCAAATTGCAAAACTAATTGCACAGAACAACGCATTGGTAAAGGAAGTCGGTGTATATCGGGCTGTTGAAGGCACCCTGTGTATTCGAATTGATCAAAGAGAGCCTATCCTTCGAGTCATAAACAAGTACGATCAAGGTTATTATATTGACAATGAGGGGTTTATTTTTCCACTATCCAGTCATTTCAGCGCCCGGGTTCTGGTTGCTAACGGCAATATACCTGAAAAAGCCTTCAGAAACAAGGCAATCCATCTTGATTCACTATACACCAATGTTACTATTAACCGGATGACGTTAAGGGAATTGTTGGTATTAGCACAATATATCAACAACGACGAGTTTCTTAGAGCACAAATAGAACAAATATTTGTCAATGAAGGAGAATACGAAATGATACCCAAGGTAGGGTCACATGTAATTTACTTTGGAACACTTGATAACTATGTGAATAAGTTTTTCAATTTGAAAGCAATTTATTATAAGGGATTTACTAATTTGGGCTGGCAAAAATACAAAGCGGTCAACCTGAAATTCGGTAACCAGGTTATTTGCACAAAACGTTAGAAACATGATACATAACAAAAACATTGTAGCAGCAGTTGACATAGGCACAACAAAAGTTGTTGCCATAGTTGGGCGCATGCATGAAAGTGGTAAAATCGAAATTTTAGGGTATGGCCACGAAAAAAGCATTGGGGTAAAACGGGGTGTAGTATTAAACATCGAGGAAACCGTCAAAAGTATCCGGGGCGCTGTTCAGAAAGCCGAACAACAGTCAGGAATGAAAATTAAGGATGTGTATGTTGGCATGGCCGGGCAGCACATCCGATCGCTCAGGACAAGTGGTTACATCACACGCGAGTCGTTCGAAGACGAGATTAACAAAGAGGATATTGAACGGTTAATTGACTCCATGTACAGCATTCCGGTTGATGTTGGCCAGGAAATAATCCACGTTTTGCCACAAAGTTTTACCGTTGACCGCGAGATGGGAATTAGAAACCCAATTGGAATGGCAGGCAAACGTCTTGAGGCTAATTTTCACATTGTGGTGGGCGAAATAGCGGCTGCCGGACATCTTAAAAAATGCGTTAACCGTGCTGGGTTAAATGTCCGCAGAATATTTCTTGAGCCTCTGGCATCGAGCGCCGCTGTCCTGACCGAAGATGAAAAAATGGTTGGAGTTGCCTTGGTTGATATTGGCGGTGGAACCACCGATTTGGCCGTGTATGTTGATGGAATAATACAACACACGGCAGTAATTCCTTATGGTGGTCAGTGTGTTACGGAAGATCTTCGTAAAGGCCTCTCCATTTTGGAACAACAGGCCGAAGATATGAAAACCGCTTTTGGACACGCCATCAGCAGCGACAAATCGCTGTTGAACAAACGTGTTACCATTAAAGGAATCAGTGGAAGACCTCCTCGCGAATTCGAATTCTACCATATAGCTGGCATAATTCAGGCACGCATGGAGGAGATTTTTGAAATGGTGATGTTTGAACTGGAAACAACTGAATTGATAAGTAAACTAGGAGCCGGAATTGTAATCACTGGTGGTGGGTCGATGCTGAAAAACCTGAGTCAGTTGGTTGCCTACATTACAGGACGAGATGTCCGGGTTGGAAATCCCAAAATTTCAGTGTCGTTCGATAAAACGCCCGAAATTACCAATCCCATGTACGCCACAAGCGTAGGACTTTTGTTGTGCGGTTACCAGGATCAACTTGACAACAATTACGAACAGGAAACCGAAGTGAAAGCAACGGAAACAAAAGCAGAAAAAGTCAGTGCGCCAGAGGAAGAAAACGTAGTCCGCACCAATAGTCCAAAAAACAAATTAGGCGGACTGTTTAGCAAGCTTAACGATTTTAAAAACCTGTTCGATGTTTCTGATTATGAAATGAACTCAAAAGCCGATTAGTCCTATGAGCGAGATGATAATGAATTTCGATCTTCCATCAAAAAAGTCGTCCATTATAAAAGTAATTGGAGTTGGCGGAGGTGGAAGCAACGCGGTAAATCACATGTACCGTCAGGGGATTACCGATGTTGATTTTGTGATTTGTAATACAGATTTGCAAGCACTTGAAGGAAGCCCTGTACCCGTTAAAATACAACTTGGCCCCACTATTTCAGAAGGTCGTGGAGCAGGCAACCGCCCCGACCGAGGCCGCCAGGCAGCCATCGAAAGTCTTGACCAAATAACCGAAGTTCTTAGCCACAACACAAAGATGGTGTTTATTACAGCTGGGATGGGCGGAGGTACAGGAACAGGAGCAGCCCCAATAATTGCTCAGGAAGCACAACAATTGGGAATCCTTACAGTTGGCATTGTTACAATTCCATTCCTGTTTGAAGGTAAAAAACGGCTTACACAAGCTGTTGACGGGATTGAAGAGCTGCGCAAAAATGTTGATGCCCTGTTAGTTATAAACAATGAGAAGTTTCGCGAAATCTACGGCGATCTCGAAATGGCCGAAGCATTCTCGAAAGCAGACGATATTTTAACCATTGCAGCAAAAGGAATAGCCGAAATTATAACGATTCCCGGGCTTGTAAATGTTGATTTCGAAGATGTATATACCGTAATGAACAAATCGGGCGTTGCCCTGATGGGTTCGGCTGCCGCTAGCGGAGAAAATCGCGCGATTGAAGCCATTAAGGAAGCTCTAACCTCGCCCCTACTTAACAATAACGATATCCATGGGGCAACAAACATCCTGTTGAATATTACCAGCGGTAAAATGGGCATTAAAATAGATGAAATGACCCAAATTACAGATTATCTGCAAGATGCCGCCGGTCAATCTGCCGATGTCATCTGGGGTGCCAATATCGACAAATCACTCGATGACCAAATTTATGTAACTGTCATTGCTACCGGATTTTCGACCGATGTAATTCCCGAACTGTACGCACGGAAAATTCCTGAAATAGTGAAACACGATTTGGAAAGTTCAAAGAACAAAAAGGAACCCGTAAATCCAGAGACCGAGGCATCAACCCCTCTACCCCATTCTAACCCAATGCTAGTTGTCCCTGATGAAGAGGGAGAAGAAAAAATTGATCGGTTTTCATTGGATGAGGGCCCGTCTGAATTCGAGGTTCCACAAATTGCCCTAGGCCGCAAAACACCTGAACGGCAACCTGTTTCGCAAAACGATGTATTGCCCAAAAGCGACTATTTCCGTAGTCTGAGAAATATCGAGGAAATGGAGCGCGTACCCGCCTATAAACGCAGAAAAACAATCTTTGATAAGGCCCCTGCTGCCGTGAAAGAAGAGGAAATTAGCCGATATTCACTCACGGAAGATGAAGATGGATTAAAAATCAGGAAATCGAATTCCTATCTGGATGAAAACGTCGATTAAACCACTACTTGTCAAGTTTCATAAGGTTGTTGGTTAAAACAATCTTGCTTTGATTTAAAT
>JBBISE010000013.1:53247-54323 GCA_037441445.1 Salinivirgaceae bacterium | reverse complement strand
ACGCGGGAAATCAAATCGGAGTCCTTTTCAAACACTAACGCTATGCGCTCTTGGTTGTTATGTTCTATTTTGGATAATGTTACAATTGGTTTCATGGAATAAATGCCAAGGTTGATGTAATCCATAGTCAAATATAAAAACAATCCCTGAAAACATCATCAAAAGAGATCAAAAAAGGGACAGTCCCCACAGGCCATCCCTTTTTTGCTAATCAGTATGTAGAGCGGTTTATTGCTTAATAAACCTCAAATTCTCCACTGCGTTTCCAAGAATGCGAATGTGGAATACGCCGTTTTTGTAATCGGCAACGTTCAGATGCAGGGTTTGGGTGTTCCAATTCAAGGTTTCAACCAGAGCTCCGCTGTTGGTGTAAACCTCAAGGGTTACCTGCTCGGTGGTGTTGCGTTCCAACGTAACCACATCCACAACCGGGTTTGGATAGAGTTTGGTCAGCGTTACACCGGTTTCGGCAATGCCTGAAACAAGTTCTACGTTTACTTCAGCATCTTCGTCGCTAACGGTAACCGAACCTTCGTAGGTTACATATCCATCTTTAGTGATAGCGTAGGCATACACTCCGTTTTCGAGTTCGGTTATGGCCTGTCCGTTGTCATCGGTGGTCAGCTCTTCGCCGGCAATGGAAATGGTGGCGTTGGCAACGGGACTTCCCGATGAGGTTACATTGAAGGCTACATTCCAGAAATCGACAAAAATGTAGTGGATGGTGTACACAGCGTTGGTTCCATAATCGAACGCAATGGTGCATGGAATATCCATTTCTCCTTTAGTCGCTGGTGCGTATTTGGCACCCATCAGGAATGTCAGTTCGGCGGTTAATCCGTCAATGTCGGTAATAGTATAATCTTCATTTGCAATCAATTCAACGGTCTCTCCTTCAACAACAATAGTAATGGCGGTAACCGAGGCGGCGTCGTTCCAAGTAATTACTGTTGAAAGGTTTTCAGGACTGTTTTCGTCAAACGTTCCCGATGTTGGATTGATGGAAGCCGACACTTTTTGGCGGAAGTTGGCGGTCAGAGCCACATCGGCGGCAGGCATGGTGAACGTGTAGGCGG
>JBBISE010000013.1:0-53147 GCA_037441445.1 Salinivirgaceae bacterium | reverse complement strand
CATTGGTGCTTACAGTTTCGCTGGCGGCATTTGTCCAGTTCACGAAAGCGTATCCTTCGCTGGCGGTAGCGGTCAGTGCTACTTCGCTGCCCATAGTATAAACGCCTGTTCCGGCAACTGTTCCTGCATTTTCAGGATTTACCGTTGCTGTCACGTTGTAGTCAACCAGTTCGAAGTTGGCGGCCAGAGCCACATCGGCGGCAGGCATGGTGAACGTGTAGGCGGCATTGGTGCTTACAGTTTCGCTGGCGGCATTTGTCCAGTTCACGAAAGCGTATCCATTATTAGCATTAGCGGAAACAACAACTTCTTCTCCCACAGCATATTCGCCGGCACCCGATACAGTTCCTCCGTTTACAGGCATGGCCGACAGGGTTACATTGTAACTTTCGGTTCCTTCGACAACAAAGAAGGCTGTAAGGGCAACATCCTCGTCGGGCATGTTGAATATCAGCGGATTTTCGTTACTGAATGCCGAACCGTTTCGACGCCAGTTCAGGAATTCGAATCCGGCATTGGATGTCGCAGTAAGCGTTATTTCGGCATTGAAACCGTATGTTCCAGTTCCGGTTACCGTTCCCGAAAGTTCCGGGGTAACAGTAGCCACAACGTCATGTTGATTTAGCGTGTAATTGGCCACCAATTCCATAGCCCTGGCAGGCATTGTCATGGTTGTTGTGGATGCATTGGCATTGGCAAGCAGGGCAACATCTTCGGCATTTCCCGACCATCCGGCAAACGTATAACCAACAACCGCACTGGCCGAAAGGGTAATTTCGAGACCTTCTTCATAGACGCCGGCACCGGTAACTACAGCTCCGATATCCGATGGATTTGCGGAAAGGGTGAGTTCGTATGTTGGAACCGGAAGTATGTTGGCCAAAGTGGTTGGCGAACCGGCCAATGCCAGCGTATAGTTCGGAGCATCTATTCCTGACAGGTCAGCGTTGGCGATAGATACAACAATATTTTCGGCTATGTCGGGCGATGCGAAAGCGGCCTCAACGTCAACCAGTGCCACATCGTCACCGTCCATGTAATTGACCAGGGTAAGGTTGTTCTGGTCGATGGTGGCGGTGGTGCTTCCGTCCACAATTTTGTCGAGCACGGTAAATGAACCTCCAATGGAAATTTCGCGGGAAAAAATAGTAGCCTGAGCCGTTCCTTCGGTCGAAGCAAGAACATAATTTGGTGCATCGACACCTCCTGTAATGGCAATGTTGAAGAACGAAACGGTTTTGTCCACGCCAACATTCTTATCCTCGAAAGCCGCATCCGTAGAGAAAGTAAGGATATCTCCGGTTACGCGGTCATCTTCGAAATAGAGGTTTTGGGTCGCGGTTGTAGCATCGTAAACCTTATTGGCCACAGCAAAAGCCGACAGAACAAGGGTTCTTGGCGTAATATCGGCTATAGCGGTTTGGTTGTTAATACGGTATTTGTTGGCATCAGCCCCTTCGAGTGTTAGTCCTGTAATGGTGACAACTTTGTTGGTTCCCACGCGCTCGTTGCTGAAGGCCGC
Organism: Salinivirgaceae bacterium; assembly: GCA_037441445.1. Classification (GTDB taxonomy): domain Bacteria; phylum Bacteroidota; class Bacteroidia; order Bacteroidales; family Salinivirgaceae; genus JAAYQU01. Next base: position 51,625 of record JBBISE010000013.1, on the reverse strand, counting down.
CACATAATTGGTTGTCCCTAAAGTAACCACATCTTCGCCTTCAACGCCAACCAGTGTTCCCCAATTGGAAACTGTTGCTGTGTTGGTATTGTCGTAAACTTTATTCTCAACCAAAAGACCGTCAATTGTCAGAATGATTTTGTCGGTTACGGTCATTGTACCGTTCACGTATTCAATGTCGTAGTTCGACAATCCGGTACCCACGGCTTCGGAAATCACCACCGGGTAGTCGGCCATGGCTGCTCCGGCGGCTGCGCCCTCGCTAACTATTGTTGCCGATGTAACATTGTCCGAAGCAAACATTTCCGTTGTCGTAAATTCGGTTCCTGCAAAGACGTATTCCTGTCCCAACATTTTGTTGAAACTGTTGGCGGTAATGGTCAACGCGGCTGGATTTATCACCAGTGTTTCAGTGGCAGTACCCTCAAAGTTGGTTTCGTTGATGGTAGCCACCACAGCATATTCGCCAGCGTTCAACGGTTCGGTTGCGGATTCATTGTAGGTTACATCAACGTTCAAGCCGTTGGGGATGGTTGTCAGGGTTACCGATTTCGATAAACCGTCGTAGGTGTAAACCAATCCGGCGATATTGATTTCAGCAACCGCTTTATCAATCACCAAAACATCTTCGGCAGTAGCAGCATAATTATCGTCCACCACGGTGGCAACAACAGCATAGTCACCGGCATTTACCGGCCACATTGCCAAACCATTGTACGAAATGTCAACGGCAAGGCCTTCCGGAGTGGTTGTTGCCAGAGCAACTTTTGCCGTTCCGTCGTACACGTGCGACAACGATGTTAACTGAATAGTTGCCGTAGCTTTCTCAATCACCATGGTTTCCGTTGCCAATCCTTGATAGTTTTGATCCATGATAGTGGCATGGACAGCATAGCTTCCTGCATTTACAGGGGCTTCAACCTCGTTGTTATAGATTACTTCAACCGTTAAACCTTCTGGTTCGGTGGTTGCGGAAACGGCTTTTGCTGTTCCGTCATACACGTGCAAAAGATTGGAAATCAACACAGTGGCAGCTGCTTTGTCAACAACCATTGTGGCCGATTCTGTTCCCTGGTAGTTTTCGTTGTTTACTGTGGCCACAACAGTGTATTCGCCTGCGTTTACAGGAGCTTCGGAATTTTCGTTATAAGTGATATCGACTGTCAGACCTTCGGGTGTGGTTGTCACCGTAGCTTCTTTTGCCTCACCGTTATAGACATGTGCTAGGTTCGAAATTTCAATGTCGGCCATGGCTTTGTTGATAGTGAGTGTTCCGGTTTTACTTCCACCGTAGTTGGTGTCCGAAATCATGGCGATAATCTCGTATGTGCCTGCATTGACAGGTAAAGAGGCCGTGCCGTTGTACGTTATGTTCACCGTAAGTCCTTCGGGAACGGTAGTGGCCGAAACCGATTTTTTGGTTCCGTCGTAGGTTTGTTCCAGACCTGCCAACGTAATAGTTGCGGTGGCCTTGGTAATATTCAATGTTCCGGTTGCACTTCCCGAATAGTTATTCTCAACAACCATGGCAACCACTTCGTATGTTCCCACAGTTACAGGTTGTGTTGGCGAACCGTTGTAGGTAAATTCCACGTTCAAACCTTCGGGTGTTGTTGTGGCCGAAGCCGCTTTGGCTGTTCCGTCGAACACATGGCTTAAGCCCGATAACGTTACTGTCGCGGTGGCTTTAATAATTGTCAGCGTACCTTCAGCAAATCCTTCGTAATCCGAGTCGTTAATGGTGGCAAGAATCTCATATTCACCCACATTAACAGGAATATCGGAAAGTCCGTTGTAGGTAAATTCTACGTTCAGTCCCTCGGGAATGGTTGTTGCTGAGGCCGATTTGGCGCTGCCATCATACGTATGCACCAAATCACTTAAACTAACACTGGCCGCGGCTTTTTGAATTGTCAGGGTTTCAGTAGCTGTACCAAAATAGTTGTCATCAACAACGGTTGCCTCAACAGTGTAATTTCCGGCGTTTACTGGAAGTTCAACGTCACCGTTATAGGTAACTTCAACGGTCAAACCTTCGGGTGTGGTTGTGGCTGTGGCTTGTTTTGCTATACCGTCGTAGGTAAAGGTAAGGTCGCCGAGAACTATTGCTGCTTCGGCTTTATTGACTGTGACGTTAACAGTCCCAGATACAGGCAGATACTGTGTTGCGCTTGCTGGTGTAAAAATAACATTGGCAGTATAGGTTCCGGTAGCCGGGGCAATGTTGGCATCCTCGAAAGCAAAGGTTCCTTCCACCACCGTTTCGCCGTATAGGGCTGTTCCTGTAACAATGGAAGAAGCCAGAGTTTGACCATAAGAAATGGCGGTTGCTTCTGGTGTTATGTCAGGTTCAACACGCACCAGGATGTTGTCAATTTTCCAATCACCATTGTAGGTATAACCAGAGTAAACCCACGATAAATAAAATTCCTGCTCAGCCAAATGGGTAATATCAATGGTGGTGGTAGTGGCATCAATGGTAGCAGTAACCTCAGTTGTCCACTCCGTATTCCAGTTCAAACCATCGGTTGACGATTGCAGCATAAGTTGGTAATTGCCCATTGGATCGGATAACGATGCAGCATAATTAAACGAAAGCTCAACTTTGGTCGAAGGGAGAGTAACCAATTTTGGTGAAATTAGTTTGTAGTCGTCTGTTTCCATAGGGTTGCGCAATAGCACCATTTCCGGTGCGACTCCGCCGGCGGCATTCGTTTCTGCAGCACCCCAGCGACCGTTATTTCTGTACCAACCTTCCGGTATATTCCCCACAGCAATGCCTTCGAAATCCATGGCGTATGGAATTGCCACCGGATCAACAATTATTTGGGTGAATATAGCCTGAACAGATTTATCGGCGTTCATTACAACGGTTGTAGTTGGCTCTGTAGGTTCAGCAACATCGCCAACCCATGAATCAAATTCCCATCCTATGGCAGGAACGGCGGAAACGGTCACCACTCGGTTTTCAAGATAGGTATATCCACCGACAACCGGAGAAACAGATCCCAATCCTTCGGGAGCAATCATTGTCAGTATGTGCCGTGGTGGAGCTTCCATTTGATAATGTACAGTAACCGACCAGGTGTTATTGTCAATTCTTCCATAATTAGTATTACATCCTGTGCCTCCCCACTGTCTTCCGGCGTGTATTTCGAAGTTAATGTCGCCACCACCCAACACAAAGTCCGCAATGGTCAGGTTTTCTCTGGCATAAACATAGGTACCACCTACGGATCCTTTTCCCCGGCTAACATCAGCTTCGCTTTCTCCACCTTCAGAAATACAACGTAATTGCGAAACCTGTTCGGCCATCCAGCCTAAATTCAATGATGTCATTTCGTAAGCAACATCAACACCAGTAATGTAGGCATTTTCAGGAATAGTGACCGTAAGTAAACCGGGACATGCTGATTGACCCGGAAGGGCTGTGAAGTCGTAATCCGTAGAAATATCACCTGAAGTATAGGTCGCAGTTACACTTCCTACAGTTTGGAATTCGAAGGAGACAGTAGTATTGGCCGTTTCAGCCAGACTTCCTATTGTAAGGATATTGGATGTATTGCCAATGACCGTTTCGCTATTCAGTTGCCATTCTGTAACGGCATAAAATACATTTGGCGTTGCAGTAAAGACAACTTCTTTCCCCTCTTGTACAAAGTCACCACTGTTAATAGCCAGTCCATCGACTGAGGCTGCCACTGTTCCGTTGCTTCCTGTAACCCCAAATGTTACCGCGTAGGTTGGGATAATTTCAAATTCGACAGTGACAGTTGCGGCAGCACCCAGGTTTGAATGTGTGTATGTGTTGGTTGTGTTGTCGGCAATAACCAAGCCATTCAATGTCCACTCTTTGACACGGTATCCTCCGTCGGGTGTGGCCGTGAAAACAACAGTTTTTCCTTCCTGTACAGCATCACCACTTGTAATTGACGCTGCATCGACGGTTGCCGAAAGGCTTCCGTTAAGACCCACAACACTGAAATTTACAGCATAAGTAACCATTTCAAATTCGACAGTTACGGTTGCTGCTGCGCTGAGTTCCGAGAGTGTGTATGTGTTTGTTGTGTTGTCGGCAATGACCGATCCGTTTAATGTCCATTCTTTAACACGGTAACCAGCATCGGGTGTAGCGGTAAAAACAACGTCTTCGCCCTCGAATACCTCATCACCGCTGGCAATGGCAGAACCGTAAACAGTGGCTGCAACAGATCCATTGGATCCGGCTACGCTGAAATTTACGGCAACTTTTGGTCCTTCAGCAACGGCTTCTTCCCAGTTTGTGGCTACTCTGATACCATCAACAACAACCCGCTGTGCTGCGTTGTACTGTCGCAATGCGATGCTTCCAACATTACTATAAGAGGCTGTTTCCGTGAATGTTGCATCAGGCACGCCGGGTTCCGTGGATGAAAATCTGTCCAGAACGTACAAACTGCTTTGCTTAGTGGCGTAATCTAATTTTGCCACCACCAAAACAGGTACTCCAGGAGTAATGGGCGTATACGTTGTCGGAACTAAAGTACCCGACAAACCAATACCATCGCCTGTTGCGTTTACCCATATTCTAGTAAAGAAGGTTGTTCCAATGGTTGATTGCCCAAAATGAAGGAAGTAACTGGCAGCATTACTGCTTTCTGTTTTTACCAAAAATGCGACATAAATTGCTCCGGTTGTTTGTTCTGCAAAGGTATGGTGGACATCTTCGCCTGTATTGGCCAGCCTGGCTGCCAAACCTTCATTGGAACCCAAATAGCCAATAAAATCAAGTCCGGGAGAAACCACCAGTGGCGAGTTTGTACTGGCACCACTGTGTGCAGTCCAGCCATTGGAAACCAGTGTTGTTCCAACACTATAATCAAAATTTTCTACAAACAACAGCCCGCTTGGTATTTCGGTAAAAGTGGCAGTAATTGTCTTATCCGCATCCATGGTGATGGTTGTGGTAGCTCCGGCTGTATTTGCTACATCGCCGGTCCAACTGCCGAACTGCCAACCGCTTTCGGCCAGGGCTTCTAAATCCAGTACCGAATTTTCGTCCACGACAAGAGGAGTTGTGTATTCTGTTCCATCGACATTGACGGTTCCGTTACCGGTTAAGTTGATGGTGAGTGTGTATTGCTGCGGAATTTCATTAACTACAATGGTGTAATCTTCGGCTTCACTGTAGTTGTTGTTGCCACAAGCTGTGGGGGCTGAGTTCCATCGTGTTCTAACGCGCATGGTATAGGATCCGTTAGCTATGCCACCAGGTATTGATATTGACAAAGGAGAAAGAGAGGTGGCACCATCATTTTGGCCTGTGGCGGTTCCTAAATCGAATTTTTCGCCATCATCAAACGTACAGTTCTTATCCCAATCAAACCAAACCAGGGTATTCACTGTGTATCCGCCAGCAGTATTGACCCTTACAGATAGGGGATAGGATTGTCCCTTTAGTACCGTGGTGGTCATACTTGTGTTGTCTGTATAGGCAGAATCGCCCACCGATGCATTGGTGAGTGTGTTAAATTCCACATAGGTGATTCCTGTGGGATCGTCAGAGATTGCCGTCGGTATGCAGTAGATACAACTTGCTTCCTCGGTTGCCTTAGACACTTGCGGAACAGAACCGTCGATTTTGTAGTCAATGTTTGCTCCTGAATTGGTATAAGGGAATATTTTAAAATAGTAGGTTGTTGCCGGATATAATCCTGTAAATGTTGCTGATTGAATACCTTGGGCAATATTTTTAACCAATGTTGCATCCACCTCGGGAGTGCCGTCAACAGGATTGGCAATATCAGCATAACCCACAGCACTGGCTTTAACCAAATACCCTGTTGGTGCTTGTGCCTTGGAAGTCGCATCAGTCCAGGTAATGGTAATGGAATTGCTGGTTGCTGTTCCCGCTGTAATCGTGGTTGGGTGGTCGGTGGGTTCGGGATAAACTACAGTATCCGTGGTTGTGATTTCTATATTATCAAGACAGGCTCCATAGCCATATTTTGCAGTTCCTTCAAATGCTATAAAATAGGTAGAAGATAAATTGGGTAACGAGATAGTACGCTGAGTCCATGTTGTTACATTGCTTGTATATTCTTCCAATTGCACCCACGAACCCGAAGGTGTTGTTTTGTAAAATACCCTCAGTTCATCCTGATCGGGACTCCACATTGCTTGTTGGTGCCAAAACTTCAGCGTTGCCGATTGTTTCCCCGTGAAATCAAATGCAGGCGTAACCAATCTGGTTTTCTCTGCTGTGGTTGAACTGTTCTTAAACAAACCAAAATAAGTCCCGTTTTGCGCAGCGGAAGGATTTGTTCCATTCGATGTAACAAAAGTCCATTCACGGGAACCGGATACGTATTCCTGAGTCCAGCATGATGGTATTGATCCTCCGTTTTCGAAGTTTTCCGTATAAGGAAATGAGGATTCTATGTCACACAATGTAGTACCGTTTACTGTAGCTCCGGGAGAATAATTCGTTCCCGTCAAAACCGACCAAATTTTGTAGTGGTAGGTTGTGTTTGCTGCCAAACTCACATGTTGGTAGCTCAAATTGCCTCCGGCGTAAAGAACGGTACCTCCACCTGGAATAGAGTTTCCTTCGCTGTATGAAGTTCCATTGGCAGGAGTTCCAAATGTTCCTGTGGTTGAATAGGCCAACACAACCGGGTTGTTGTCGGTGTTCAACTGCCAAGTTAAATCGATCTGCGAAGTAGAAACTCCAGTGGCTGTAAAACTGGTTGGATTTCCTTGTGCTCCGCCCATAAAATCGAATGTCACAGTTTTAGCTGTTGCATTACGCGAAATGTTGGTAATAGGTTTATTGGTGTTTGCAGCTGCCCACGATTGCATGCTGGGGGTGGACGCATCAGTAAATTCAGTTTTTCCGGTTCCTGTCCAGACACAAGTTGCGGAATTAATGGTTCCATACGTTGATGCCGTGCTGGTGGGAATGGCCGATGTGGCATTTTGAGCTACCGGAAACATTCGCTGGGGATGAGTTGCATTTATTGCATTTCCAACAGAAAAAACACCACTGTGAACACGGTATATCATCATACCGCTTCCTGGAATGTAAGCATCAAACAGATGCTTTTCACGGTTTTCAATCAAAAAATATTCTCCGGCAGTAGAGGTGTTTATTTTATAGAAGCTGTTACTGTATTGAGCAGCATTATTCAGCGTAATGGTTGCTCCTGTCGTTAATTCCGTTGCTGCTGCCCAATTGTAATAAATTACTTTTGTAAACCCGTTATGGTGCGCCGGGGTTGCACCATCGTTGTTCCACGATCCCGAAGCCATCATGTCCCAAGTGCTTGTTCCACTGTATGAACCTCCGGTAGCGTAATCTGTGTCATAATAGTCGGGAGCGCCTAAAACATGACCAAACTCGTGACAAATAACACCGATGTTTGTTATATTGGTTCCGGAACTCCCTCTGAGTTCGGCTGAACAAGAATAGCGTTGCAGGGTTTTCCCATCTCGGGATACAGCTGCGGCCAAAGACCACGCATGTGCCCAAATAGCATCATTACCCCCTCCGGCTTCTTCACCATATCCTGCATAAATAATGTACAAAGCATCAACTGCTCCGTCAGAATCATTGTCATAGTTTGCATAATTTACATCTGCGTCTGCAAGATTAATGGCTTCCAAAACCAAATCTCTTACCCTGTAATCGTCTGCCGGAGAGTTCGTTCCGTAATATGCCATAGTATTAGAGGCTGTATAAGGACCAGCTACATCAACCGTTAAATTGAATTGGTTGTATGAGTTTTCTAAGTAAAAATCTTTAACACTTCCGGTAGCACCTCCTGTGGTATATCCCACATAGTTAAATAAGTCATTAAATTCAGATTGGGTTTTTGTAAACGCTAAATCAGTGTATCCTATCAGAATACAAATCAATTTACGGCTTCCCATAGTCGGAAACGCTTTCGATGCTTCCTTACTGTGAATCTCCCATGCTTGTTTCATCAAATTTACCTGTGAGGAGCTAAATGAAAGCCCTTTCTTTAACCCCGATAAAAATGCTTTTGTGCTTAAAACAGTGTTATCCCTTGATGTAACACGAATACCAGAATGAACCAGATCACCTTTTTCATCCAACTTGGCATATTCATAGAAACCGTCTTTGTTCAAAAGAATGGAATAACCATCTTTGGTCTCTGCCCAGCGAACTTTTTCATCGCCTTTTAACGTGATGGTTATTTTTGTGCCATCAGGAAGTTTGTACTCAATCGGATGTGGATAGGCGGGCACAGCAAATGTTTTACTTGCCAAGATAATCCATACTAAAGCGATTGTTAGAGTTGTGTAGATTTTCTTCATAACGCTTCAAGTTAATTATTGTAATGTTTCGGTAAATTCAATGTGAAATAATATTAGTCGTCCCGTTGCTTGATTTCCATTGCAAATGAGCGAAAAAAAATTAAAAAAGCAAAATATAGGGTGTCTATTTTGATGGACTGCTTCATTATTTCTGCATGCATTCATTCTAAATTGTCCATTCCGGCCAGCGATTGTTCAATTTCGTGCACCCACCGTGTTAAAGATTTCTTAACGAATTTTTTTAAAGTTTTGAATATCAATACTATAATATTTTTTGGCGCCCTATTTGGAATATATATCCCAGAAATATTTGTAACAAATCTAATCCATTAGCGTCAAAATGTCGTAGTTTTTTACAAGAATGCAACACCATAAAAAAACATGCGTCTGTAAAACGAACCTAAAACCCAAACCTTAAAACCTTAAAACCTAAAACCCTCTTTCAAACCGTTATTAACCCTTAAAACCTAATATCATGAAAACCTTAAGAACCCTTACAACCGTAGTGCTTTTGACAGGAATGTTTTCCGTTTCTCAAGCATTAACTCCAAACAATGAATCAGTCAATGGATGTTTAAAAGAACTTCAAACAAGTTTCTCGAAAAAAATAAACCAAACCGAATTGGCCTGGGACCAACAAAAAAATACCGAGGTTGTTGCCGAAATAAGGGTATCATCCGAAGGGCGCCCGGAAATTCTGGCCATCAACGGCGATGCAACATATCGCACTTTGGTTGAAGAGAAACTGAAAACCATGAAGATTGAGAAGCCTTCGCTTTACGGAAAAACCTTTGTTTGTCGCTTCAAATTCCGCACAAACTAAAAAAAACGAACCCATTTTGTACCACTTTTAAGGGTTCATTCAAACCCTTAAAAGTGGTACAAACCTTACCCCCTCTTTCGTTGTTTTTCCCCGATTGTCAAACGTTGATTTTTATCCCAACGCGTATGGAAGCTCGAAAAATCATTTCAATGACGAGGCCGGTTCTGTTAACCGAGGCAAATTGCAACAGTTGTGTTTACTGGTCAAGCTATCAAAGTGGCAAAATAAGGAATACATATGGCTCGTGCGATTGCGTTGAGTTTATTTGTTACGCGGGAAAATCGGGAATACACGAGAAATTTGGATGTAGGTTTTTTGAACATAAATCACCATTCCGCAAGAGAACCTGAGCAGATCTCTTCTTTTTTTCGTTTTGAAAGGTCAATCGTTCTGGGTTGGCCTTTCATTTTTTTCTGTTCGTTGACTGTAATGTCTGGAGTCGCCCCATTCACCGTACCCCACTTTGTGTCCAACCATGCCAACGCGGCCATCGAGACACTGAACGCAGTCATCGGCATTTTCGTCGGTGCAGGGTTTATTCTCGTAAAGCTTATAATTATCGCGGTACATGCCTGGGGTAATGTTAGGCATTATTATGTTGGCCCCGGCCTGCAATGCCTTTTCTCGCCCCATGGGGTCAATAGCCTGCATGGCTGTTGCGGCGGCCATGTTGATGTCGGGCATCATGATACGTAAAATGGCTATCATTCTTAAGGCCAATTCGAAGCGCTCTTTCAGTGGCATTAGCCCATCAACCTGATGGAACGGCGTACTGTGGTGCTCAATGAAAGGTCCCATTCCAACCATATCAACATCAAATTCTTTCATAAAACGCAAATCATTGGCTAAATCTTCCAGTGTTTGGAACGGTAAGCCTATCATGACACCTGTTCCTGTTTGGTAACCAATATCCTTCAACCTGTAAAGGCAATCAAGACGATAATCAAAGTCATGAAATCGATCGTTGGGATGGATTTTAGAGTAAAGTTCACGATTACTGGTTTCTATTCGAAGCAAATACCGGTGGGCACCACTGTCGAACCAGCGGCGGTATGTTTCAGCCGATTGCTCGCCCAACGACAAGGTAATTCCTAGCTCGTTGTTGCTGATTTGTTTAATTTTCCGCACCAGATTGTCAATACGGTCAATGTATGGCTGATCAAAACGCTCTCCACCCTGCAAAACAACCGAACCATAGCGGTTTTCATGCGCAAACCGTGCGGCATCTAAAATCTCGTCATCAGATAAATCGTATCTGTCTAGTTCTGAGTTTCCTGCCCTGATTCCACAATAGAAGCAATTCTTGGCACAGCGGTTCGAAAATTCAATTAAGCCCCTGAAATGCACAACATTGCCAATGGTTTTGTATTTTACTTCGCGGGCAAAATTCACCAGGTTTTTCATGTCGTTGCCGGTGCAGGACAACAAATGGGTCAGCTCGTTTACTGAAAGCAGGGTGTTTACAGGTATCTCGGGTAGTGTCGTAGCCATATTTTCGGTTAAAATGGTACAGCGATCAGCAAGATTCAGGCCAATTAGCTGCAAACGTAACAAGCAAATGGTAAAGATGTTTATCTGATGCTCCGAAAAAATCAGACGTTTAACCATAAAGCCAAATAAAAATTGTATTTTCGCAGCCTGAAAACATAAAAACTCTCTGTTATGTCGTTCATTGAAGATAAAATCTTGTACGAAGGCTTAACCTTCGACGATGTTACCTTGGTTCCCGCCTACAGCGAAGTATTGCCACACGAGGTTGATCTGACAACCCGGTTTTCAAAAAATATTCAGCTTAAATGTCCAATAGTCACAGCAGCCATGGATACGGTCACAGAAGCTGCCATGGCCATTGCCATCGCCCGCGAAGGGGGAATTGGAGTTATTCACAAAAACATGACTATTCAACAGCAGGCCAAGCAGGTTAAAATGGTCAAACGGGCCGAGAACGGGATGATTATCGATCCGGTTACTATCGGAAAAGACAAAACCGTGAAAGATGCGCTGGGAATGATGAGCGAATTCAAGATTGGCGGTATTCCGGTGGTCGATGATAATAAAAAACTAATTGGAATTGTTACAAATCGCGACCTACGCTTCGAGTCAAAAATGAGCCGCAAGATTTCCGAAGTTATGACCAGTCAAAACCTGATTACAACAAAACAAACGGTTGACCTGGAGCATGCGGCAGAAATATTGCGTAATTATAAAATTGAGAAACTTCCTGTAGTTGACGAGCAAAATCAGTTGGTAGGATTAATTACCTATAAAGACATAACCAAAGCCCAGTCACGCCCCAACGCATGCAAAGACGAGCGCGGACGCTTACGTGTTGCCGCAGGAGTTGGTATAACCAAAGACTCAATGGAGCGCATAAAAGCTCTTGTTGATGCTGGGGTTGATGCTATTGTTATTGATACAGCGCATGGTCACAGTAAAGGGGTAATTGAACTTTTGAAATTAGCAAAACAGGTTTATCCTAATGTTGACTGGGTTGTTGGAAATATTGGAACCGGAGCTGCCGCCCTTGACCTGGTCAAAGCCGGAGCCGACGCTGTTAAAGTAGGAATAGGCCCGGGCTCAATTTGTACAACAAGGGTAATTGCCGGTGTGGGAATTCCGCAATTATCAGCCATTTACGACGTTGTTAAAGCCATTGATGGTTTTGGAGTGCCCGTTATTGCCGATGGAGGAATCCGCTATAGTGGTGATATTGTTAAGGCCTTGGCCGCCGGAGCCAGCACAATTATGGCCGGATCGCTTTTTGCCGGAACCGAAGAATCGCCGGGCGAGACCATTATTTATCAGGGGCGAAAGTTTAAATCGTACCGCGGAATGGGCTCCATTGAGGCAATGCAGCAAGGATCGAAGGATAGGTATTTCCAGTCCGAAGCCGATGATATCAAAAAATTGGTTCCGGAAGGCATCGCAGCCCGGGTACCCTACAAAGGAAACCTGACAGAGGTAATTTACCAAATGATAGGCGGTTTAAGGGCTGGAATGGGCTATTGCGGTGCTCCAACCATCCAATCGTTGAAGAATGCCCGCTTTGTGAAAATAACCCAGGCTGGCGTCAACGAGTCTCATCCGCACGACGTAACCATTACCCGCGAAGCCCCAAATTACAGCCGTAGCGACTTTTAATACAATATTTAAGGATACACCCCGTTAATGGCTAAATTTAACCAAACAACACACGATTTTTTTACAGTAATGAAGAAAATGTCAAAGTGAACCTCAACCCAATAAAATTCAAACACATGAAAAAAATAGTACTTGCATTTATCCTATTTCTGCCACATCTGATATCGGCGCAAAACAACATTATTCTGACAATTGATAACGATAAGAAAGTAACAATCGATGAATTTAAACGCATCTATCTGAAAAACAACACAAAATCAGACGAGTCCATGTCGCGTAAGGCCATCGAGGAATATTTGGAGTTGTTTATCAATTTCAAATTAAAAGTCTATGAAGCTGAAAAACTTGGGCTTAACCAACGCAAAACCTTTACCGAAGAATTGAAAAAGTACCGCGATCAACTTGCCGAGCCCTTCTTGGTTGACCAAAACACCTCCGAGCAATTATACAAAGAGGCATACGATAGGATGTTTAAAGCCGTTCGGGCAAGTCATATTCTTTTCCAATTGCCTCCATCACCTAAACCGTCTGATACACTGGCAGCTTACAATAAAGCAATGGAAATAAAGGGCAGGATTGAGAAAGGCGAACAATTCTACATGCTGGCCATGAAATATTCGCAGGATCCATCGGCTAAATCTAACCTGGGCGAATTAGGCTATTTTTCGGCCATGCGTATGGTTTATCCTTTTGAGAATGCAGCATTTAACACACCCGTTGGTCAAATTAGCAATCCGGTGCAAACCCAGTTTGGATACCATTTGGTAAAAGTATCGGATGTAATGGATATTGAAGGCCCAATTGATGTCCATTTTATTGTTGTGAGAGAGAAAAAAGAAGATGCAGGAAAAGAAATCAATACAGCACTGGCAAAAATCAACACCGCGTATGACAGCCTGAAAGCCGGAATGGCTATTGAACGGGCTGTACGACTTTATACAGAAGATCAAAACAGTTTGGCTAACAATGGTTTGTTGTCAAATTACGAACCCGGACGTATGTTCCCTGAGTTTGATTCAATTGCCTTCAGGATGGAACCTGGAACAATTTCGAAACCATTCTACTCGAGATATAATGCTGCCTGGTTTATCATTTATATGAAGACAAAACACAAGCATCCTGCCTATGCCGAGTCACTAGAGCAAATCAAACGGAAAGTAAGCCGCATGCCCCATAGTTACTTGCGTTCAAAAACATTGGCAATCAAATTGTTGAGCGAGTATAAAACGACCCGGGATCAAAAGGCATTTGACGTGGTGGTTGACTCTTTGCGCCAAATGCACATTGATAAAAAAACGTTCTCGGCGGATATTGCCAAACACCTTCAAAACCCGGTTTTCACCATTAATGACACTTTCCATGTATCGCAGTATGAATTTTTGAAATTTGCCGAGTCGAAACTAAAAATCCAAACAGACGATTTAAAGACATTTTGCGAAGCAAACTGGCAGGAATTCGTTGAGAAAGCCGTTATTCGATACGAAGATAAAAACCTGCATTTAAAATATCAGGATTTTGCTTTTACCGTTAAGGAATATCATGATGGAATTCTGTTGTTTAATATAACCGATAGTCTTGTTTGGCAAAAGGCTTCCAACGACACAACCGGGTTACGCGAGTTTTACAACAAAACCGCTGATAAATACAAATGGAACGAACGTGCTGAATCTTTGATTATTACAAGCAATAAACCCGGACTGCAAAAGAAAATAGCGAAGGCTTTAAGTGCCGAACTCAAAAAAGGTGTTTTAAGTGATGATTTTGAGGCAAAACTTCAAAAACAACTTATGGACAGCACTATTACTGTTAAATCTGAGAAGGTAATCACCGAAAAAGGCCAAAACCAGTTTGTTGATAAGACAAACTTTAAAAAGGGATTGCATCTGGTAAACACCGATACGAACGAAATAAAGTGGTGTTGGGTTTCAAACATTATTCCCCCTTCCAATAAAAAGTTGAACGAAGTCAGAGGCCTTGTTACGGCTGAATATCAAAATGAGCTTGAAAAGCAATGGATACAGTCGTTGAGGGAGAAATATAAAATTCAGGTCGATAAGTCAGTTTTGGAGCAACTCATACAAGAATAAGACGCAAAACCCTTACATGATAAAATCAGCAACATATTTGTGGTTAAAGATGCCGATTGCCATTGCAGCAATCGGCTTCCTTATGGTTAAATGTCAGGGTACATCCAGTGAAGCTAAGCAAACAGAAATAGCCCGGTTTGGTAATGAGGTGTTGACCTTAAATCAATTTATTATACCTAAGAATTTGTCACAACAAGATAGCATCGATTTTATAAAAAGAAAAGCCAACGACTGGATTATTCAACAGGCAATGGCCGAAAAAGCATTTGAAAACATCGAGGATAATTCGCTGGAAAACAAAGTATCAGAGTATAGAAAGACACTGTATATACACCAGTACAAACAGAAATTGGTTGACCAAAAAGTGGATACCATTGTCTCCATTTTACAAATTGAAGACTACTTTAACAAATTTGGTGAGGAATTTCGACTTAGTTACCCTTTGGTTAAAGCATGGGTAATAATGGTACCCATATCCATGACAAACCAGGAAGAATTTCAAAGACTCCTTCGATCCGAAAACGAGGATGTTGTAGGAGACCTAAAGGAGCTTTGTTTTCAGTCTGCAAGACATTATAACTTTGATACCAATTGGAGGACCCTTTCAAGCATTTTAAGTGAATCGGCTTTAACCGTTCAATCAATTAGCAGTGATAACCTGGGAAAAGGCAAAGTGTTCCAGTTTAAACGCAATGAAATAGAAGTATTTGTTAAAATTATTGATTTTCTAAAAGCCGGTGACAGACCTCCATTAGAGTCGGTTTCTAACCAGATAAAAGAAATCATAATTCAAAAGAGAAAGGAACTTTTTTTGAACCGTTTAGAAAACGATTTGCTGCAAAATGCTAAAAGCCAGAGCAAGGCCATTATTCGGATATAACATGCAATTATTGTGATATTTTATTTATTCAGAGAATAATATACTTATAATCAATACAATCATGAAAATCTTTTTGAGAATATCCCTGTTTTTTACCCTCATGGTTTCGGTATTTCCTGTTACCGGCCAAATTAGTAAGGTTTTAGATGAAATAGCCGCGGTCGTAGGCGACAAAATAATCCTTAAAAGCTACATTGAAGAGCAACGAGTTCAAATGCTACGTCAACGCTACTATTCTGACAAGGATTTACGGTGCCAAATACTAGAAGACCAGTTATATACCAAATTATTAGCATCCCAGGCCGAAATTGACAGTGTGGAGGTTTCTGACCGTGATGTCGAGACTGAATTGGACCGGCGTTTAGACTATTTCATTGGACAATTGGGAAGCGAGCAGAAAGTGGAGGAATTTTTCGAGAAGTCCATTCTTGAAATTAAAGAGGAATTGAGGCTAACAATACACGACCAGATTGTAAGTCAGAAAATGCAACAGGAAATTACAAAAGATATCACGGTTACACCTACGGAAGTAAGACGCTTTTATGAAATGCTCCCGCAAGATAGCATTCCTGTAATTCCAACAACATACGAGTTTCAGCATATTACGCGCTACCCGAAAATTGATGAACTTGAGATTCTGGCTGTTAAAACAAGACTCGAAGAATTCAAGGAACGCATTTCTAAAGGCGAAAACTTTGCAACCCTCGCTGTGCTTTACAGTGCTGATGCCAATTCAGCAAAACGTGGAGGCGAATTGGGATACATGGGACGGGGTGATTTAGTTCCTGAATTTGCCACTGTGGCCTTTAAACTGCAAAAAGGAGAGGTTTCCCGTATCGTAAAAACGGAGTATGGATACCACATAATCCAGTTAATTGACCGCAAAGGAGAGAAAATCAACGTCAGACATATCCTGCTGACACCCAAAATTAAACCCGAGGAAAAAGTTTTGGCGCGAACATTTCTCGATAGCGTCCGGACACTTATATCAAACGATTCAATGAAATTTGAAGATGCTGTTGCCAAATTTACCGACGATAAAGAGACGCGTAATGGTGGAGGTTTTATTTTAAATATGAACAACAACTCAATCCGATTTGAACAAACGCAGGTTGACCCTGCCATTGCCTTTGCCATTAAAGATAAACCCGAAGGATTTATAACAGAACCTTTCGAAACGGTCGATCAAAATAACAAAGCCGTTTTTAAGATTGTGCGAATAAGAAAAAAAATCGAATCGCATCAGGCAAACCTTGCTGATGATTACCAGCATATTCAGGAAATGGCCTTGAACAAAAAGCGCGAAGACAACATTGGGACATGGATTAACGAGAAAAAGGGAACAACTTATATCCGCGTTAGCGACGAATATAAAAACTGCGATTTCCAATATCCGTGGACAAAAGCTGAAAGCGAATAAAAACTGGCGATTTCCTTTCCCTTAATATACAAATAGAAAAGCTGAGAAATGGAACCAAATTCGAAGGAATATCTTGAAATAAAAAGGCTTAACTCGTTGTACGAGTCAATGCAATCCGAAATTCACAAAACAATTTTTGGCCAGGATGAAATAGTTCGCCAATCATTGCTCTGCCTTTTTACCGGTGGACATAGCCTTTTGGTGGGTGTGCCCGGTTTGGCAAAAACATTGCTTGTGAATTGTTTGGCAAAAGCAATGGGACTCTCATTCAAGAGGATACAGTTTACACCAGACCTGATGCCCAGCGATATTATCGGTTCCGAGATTTTGGACAACAACCGTGATTTCAAGTATATTCAGGGACCTGTCTTTACAAACATTTTACTTGCCGATGAGATCAACCGGACACCTCCAAAAACACAAGCGGCACTTTTGGAAGCGATGCAAGAAAGAGCTGTAACTGTTGCCGGTGTAAGGCACTCACTGCCTAGTCCGTTTTTTGTTCTGGCTACCCAAAACCCAATAGAACAGGAAGGCACCTATCCATTGCCTGAGGCTCAATTGGACCGATTTATGTTTAATTTGTTGCTCGATTACCCTTCCTACGACGAAGAAGTTGAGATTGTAAAGAACACCACAATTGAGTTTAACGTGGCTACAAATCAGGTACTCTCACCCGATGATATAGCGTTTTTTAGAAAATTGATACCCACCATACCGGTAACCGATCATGTGGTCAGGTTTGCTGTGTCTATAGCTGAGGCTACTCGACCAGGTCGGGGGAAATCGCACAAAATGACCCAGGAATATATTGCGTGGGGAGCCGGACCACGGGCCTCGCAATATTTGGTAGCCGGTGCACGAACCCATGCTGCATTAAATGGTAAGTTCACGCCGGAAATGAGCGATGTAATTGCTGTGGCAAAACCCGTTCTTAGGCACAGGGTAGTGAAAAATTTCAAAGCCGAAGCTGAAGGTATTTCCACTGATGCCATAATAGACGAAATTATAGCCTCAGTAAAAAAAGAAATGGCTAAATAACAAGGAATTAGGTGCGAAAATGGCAACATAGTCTGGTTTTTATAGCCCTTGCTGCAGTGATGTTCAGTGCGCAAGGTCAGGAGAACGTGTCTAAAATTGACTTAAAACATGCCGAGTCAATGAACTACAATCAGAAAATTGCCAACGATGCCCGTCGGTTTATTGGCAATGTTTTCCTGCAGCAGGAAGATATTCTGATGTATTGCGACAGCGTTTACCTTTATACAATCGATAACAACATTAAGGCTTTCGACAACGTAAAGCTGGTTAAAGGCGACAGTGTTGAAGTTTTTAGCGATTTTTTGTTCCATGCCGGAAACATAAAAAGAGCACAATTCAGGAACAATGTTGTGTTGAAAGATAAAAAAGTTACGGTTTACACCGATAGTCTTAATTATGACATAAATACGAACCGTGCATACTACTTCAACGGGGGAAAAATTGTTGACAGTACGGCTGTGTTGACCAGCAAAACAGGGTATTACTATGCCAACGAAAAATTGTTTTTTTTCAAAGATAATGTAGTGGTCGAAAGCAAAGATTATAAAGTCTATACCGACACACTGAAATACGATATCAATACAAATATAGTTAGTTTTCAAGGCCCAACAACAATTGTCAGTGACACTGCCACCTTGTATTCAGAAAAAGGGTGGTACAACACGAATACCGGTCAGGCCAAAATTTGGCAAAAGGCACGGTATGCCAATCCTGAACATATTATGTATGCCGATACCATTTTCTATGACCAAAAACTGGAGTTTGGGGAAGGTTTCAGTAATATTAGGTTGTATAGCTTGAAAGACAGTATAATTGTCTCATCGGATTATGCCTATCATGATCGGGCGAAAAACACAACGCTGCTCACTCGCAAGGCCCTTGTAACCCAAATCCATGGCGGAGATTCTATTTTTCTGCACGCCGACACCATTTTTGTAAAGGTGGATAGTACCGAACAAGGTGTATTTCGTAATATTTCGGTTTACCGGAAAGCGCAGATGTTTGGAAAAACTTTGCAAATGCGTGCCGATTCAGTGGTTTATTCTATGCGCGATTCCGTTATCCGGCTTTTTTATAGTCCCATTATCTGGACTGATAGTACCCAACTTACGGCCGATCATATTGATATACGATTGGTTGATAATGATTTACGCGAGATTCATCTGTTGGAAAATTCACTTATCGTTATGCAGCACGATTCTGTCCACTTTGACCAGATTAAAGGGCAAACTATCATTGGATACCTTAAAGATCGTAAGCTGCAACGAGCTGATGTTGACCGCCGTGCCGAGTTGATTTACTATCTCTTGGATGAGAACAGGATTTCTAGTATGAATACGTCAAAATGTCGAAATATCGGGATTTATTTCGACGATGGGCAAATTGATCAGGTTGTTTTTTTGGTAAGTCCTGTGGGAAAAGTTCTTCCTCTTTCCGAAATTAACCACAATAATATGTATTTTAGGAACTTTGGTTGGTTTGAATCCGTTAGGCCCAAAAGTTTAAACGATATTTTTAATTGGAAGGATGTCAATTTGGACAAAACCAAAACCAATGAACAATAAAACGGCACGTCTTTTTTGACAGCAACAGGCAAATATCTCCCATTGGCTTTTTCAGCCGACCCTATTTAAATACAACCTTCTGATATTAAAACCGAAAGACACTTCCGCTGCTAACCCACTCAACTTCAAAAAATCGAATTAAATAGCTTATAACTTTTGGATATGTGCAATGTGCAGGAATTAGTCGCTTAACCCCTTGGTTGTTAAAGAATTCAATGGTTCTTTGCAGTCGGTCATCAATCTGGGTAAGATGAAAGCCACCCATGATACAGGCTACCGGACGGTCAGGAATTAATTCTTTGGCTTTTAGAACCATATTGCAAATTCCACTGTGCGAACACCCTGTAACAATGACAATTCCTTTGGGCGTGTTGAAAGCTAAAGCCGTATCGTCTAAGATAGGATCGGTTTCTCCATTTTCCAGTCGATATTTAGCCGAGGGAACTTCAAATTCCGTTACACGGGTTATCTCTCCTAAAAACCACGCGTGATGGGCCAACTCGACCGGTTTAGCTGAACTTACAACAAAAAAATGTTCCAGCATCCCAGTTTCCGTCATATCAATACCAATATATTGATTGTTAACTCTTTTATACCTCTTTTGGAAAACGCCAGGATGAAACACTACTGTTTTTCCCTTTGGTAAAAAACGCAACCCGTTTCCATGATCCCAATGTCCATGGCTTAGTATTATAGTATCAATTGTTTGTAGGTTTATACCTAAAGTATTTGCATTTTTAACCGCAATATCTGATGGCCCGGCATCCAACAAAATCTTCTTTCCTTCGAATTCTATCAGATAAGAAAGTCCATGCTCTGCTCCACAGAGTGAACCTGCCCGGTTGTCATTTAAAACAATTACCTTCATTGTGTGTTACTTTCTTGAAATATCACAAAGATACTGAGGAAATGAACATAGGTTTTATAAAATCAGCCAAAAATGATAAAAGGGTGCCCCTGATGCCCGAAAATATCAAAATCTTGTTGCAACGCGGTCATAAGGTATTTGGCGAGTCCGGATCAGGCCTTCATGCTTTGGTAACCGACGATGAGTACCGAAATCTGGGCGTCGATATAATGCCAAGGCATGATGTTTTTCAAAAAGCCGACCTTGTGCTGACTGTCGATGGGATTTTTTTGGATGAGTATTCAAAAATTCCTGAAAATAAAGCCCTTGCAGGAATGTTCAAGCCAATTACCAATCGCGATGGTTGCCATGCTGCCCTGCACCATAAAATTACGGTCTTCAGCATGAATATGTTACCTCGTAGTACTCGGGCACAACCCATGGATATACTTTCATCGCAGGCTACAGCAGCTGGATACAAGGCGGTTTTGCATGCTGCTTTTCTTTTGCCCCGTTTTTTTCCAATGTTTATGACAGCTGCCGGAACAATAAAACCTGCCAGGGTTTTGGTTTTGGGAGCCGGTGTTGCCGGATTACAGGCAGTGGCAACTGCCAAAAAGCTGGGGGCTCAGGTAGAAGCATTTGATGTCCGACGGGCAGCCGGAGAAGAGGTGCGAAGCCTTGGTGCGACTTTCATTGAGGTTGAAGGCGCTCAGGAAGATACAGGAGCTGGAGGCTATGCTGTTGAGCAATCCGAGGAATACAGGAGGAAGCAGTTGGAGTTGGTTCAAAAACACGCTATTAAAGCCGACATTGTAATAACTACAGCTAAAATTCCAGGGGGAATAGCACCGAAACTCATTACAAAAGATACGGTAGAGAAAATGAGACGGGGTTCGGTCATTATTGATTTGGCTTCGGCCAACGGTGGAAACTGCGAAGTTACACAAGATAATAAAGAAGTTGATTATCATGGGGTTATGGTTGTTGGAAATAGTAACTTTCCTTCGGAACTTCCCGAAGATGCCAGTAAAATGTATGGAAGCAATATGGTGAACTTCATTCAACTCCTGACGGGTAAAAACGGTGAACTCAACATAGACTTCAACGATGAAATTATACGCGAAACCTGTGTTGCCCACCATGGAGAAGTGGTTAGTACACGATTACAAAAATTACTGAACAATAAATAATCAATTTATTATGGAACAGATACTTACTTATGCTTTTGAGCACCGCGATATCATTTTCATTGTAACTTTAATGGTTTTTCTGGGAATGGAGGTTATAGCTCACGTTCCCGCCATTTTGCACACGCCCCTGATGTCGGGCGCCAATGCCATACATGGTGTGGTAATTATTGGAGCTATCATTGTCATGGGACATGCAGAGACCATTACAGCTCTTATTTTGGGATTTTTTGCCGTGGTATTTGCCACTCTCAATGTAGTTGGCGGATTTGTAGTTACCGACAGGATGCTTGGAATGTTTCGCAAAAAAAAAACAATAAAATACACATAACATGATCACAACGAACAGTTTCATAGGTTTATCTCTACTCGAAATATCATACCTTATTTCGGCTGCCCTTTTTATCAGTGGCCTGCGCATGCTCAGCCACCCTGACAAAGCCCGTAAGGGCAATCTGTTGGCTGCCATTGGAATGACGCTGGCAATAATTACAACCCTGCTTTTTCACAAGACCAATGGACAGGGGATAAAAAACCTCGAATGGATTTTAGCAGCCATAGCCATCGGATCAGCCTTAGGTTGGATAATAGCCATGCGGGTGGCCATGACAGCCATGCCCCAGTTGGTATCCTTTTTCAACGGCATGGGTGGGGCAGCTGCTGCCCTGATTTCACTGATGGAATTTCCTCATATTTTGGAAAATTCAGAAATTCAATCATTTATGCGTGGAGATGTGCTGGCAATCGTCTTGGGTCTGGTCATCGGATCTGTTTCTTTTTCTGGTAGTATGATTGCTTTTGGTAAGCTGGCGGGAAAAATTGGCGATATTCGCGGAAAAGGTATTTGGTTTTTCAATTTGGGAATGTTACTGATTACAGCATTCCTTGCCATTTATTTGCTTCTCTTTGTTGAGCAATCAACGGGTTATGCCATGAGCGTTTTTGTTATAATACTTGCTCTTAGTCTTTTGTATGGTGTTAGTTTTGTTATGCCCATTGGAGGTGCTGATATGCCCGTGGTTATTTCGCTCCTGAACAGTTTTACCGGTGTTGCGGCGGCCATGGGAGGATTTCTCTACAACAATAACGTAATGCTTACCGGAGGTATTCTGGTAGGGTCAGCCGGAGCTATCCTTACTGTGTTGATGTGCAAGGCCATGAACCGTTCCTTGTTTAATGTCATCATTGGGGCATTTGGCGGCGCCGGAAAATTATCAGTTGAAGAGGGTGGCAACATTAAAGAGATTAGCTTTACCGATACTGCCGTTTTGCTTAATTATTCGCAGCGTGTTTTTATTGTTCCTGGATATGGATTGGCAGTTGCACAAGCACAACAAGCAGTGAAGGAATTGGTTAAGTTGTTGGAAGGTAACGGAGTTGAAGTAAAATTTGCCATTCACCCGGTTGCCGGACGTATGCCTGGGCACATGAATGTTTTGTTGGCTGAGGCTGACATTTCGTACGATAAACTCATTGAATCCGACCATGCTAACTCCGACATGCCCAGCACCGATGTTGTTTTGGTAATTGGCGCCAACGACGTAGTTAACCCGGCTGCTGAAGACGATCCGGGAAGCCCGATTTATGGAATGCCCATTGTAAAGGTTCGTGATGCTAAGAATATTATCTTCATGAAACGGGGAATGGGTAAAGGCTATGCAGCCATCGAAAACCCCTTGTTCTTTCATGACAAGACCCGCATGCTTTTTGGCGATGCCAAACAGTCACTGCAAAAAATAATTGAACAGGTTAAGAGTCTATAAATGATTATCTGTTTCAATGGACAACGAATTTTGTACTTCCGGATATGTCGCCATCACTGGTTCGTAGAAAATAAAGCCCTTCAGACAAAGTGAATGTTAGAATTATATTACCATCAGGTGGTGTCTTTTGCTGGAAGGATGCCACTAATCTACCTGCACAATCAAAAATTTCGGTATGCAATTGCTTATTAATTAAACCATTCCAGTTAAAAGAAAGTTGATTTACGGCTGGAACCGGATAAACTTCCAAGGTATTGACTTTATTCCTTGCCTGCGGGTAGTCGCTAATGTGCGGTATATTACAAACCCGCGTTGGCAGATTATCGGGGTTTAGCCAGTACTTTAATTGTTGTGAGCTATCGGGGTAAGTATCCCAGGCATAGGCCAGTTGAGTGTAATAGTCGGACAAATTGTATTCACAAGACGCCTCGCCACCGGTTAAAACCCCAATCACGTTTTGGTTATGGTCATATAAAGGAGAGCCACTCGAACCACCCTCGGTTGTTCCCAAATCCCAATTTCCAATTTTCCAAAATGATCCGGCATCATATCCTCCTGCAAATGGGTAGCTGCTGCGTGTCGGGGGTTGGTTATCGAAACTGATTTTTTTTACATCACCGCGTGGGTGGTGTATGGTAACAGAGTTCGCGGGTATCCTTCCCGAAGCATCCCACCCGGCAAATTGGGTGTTGAAAATGGAAGGAAGGGTTGTTTTTAGTTCAAGCAAGGCAAAGTCAACCTTGCCCACAGCATCATTTTTCATGGCACGTACCCAAAATCCGGTTCTTACTTGTGAAACCGGACCATCTTGTCCGTTGCAAGTGGGGCTTTCGTAGTTGAAATAGGCTGTTGTGCGGGCGGCCATGAGCGAATCTTGTCCTGGCTCCTCACCAAAACAGTGACGGGCTGTAAGCAAATAGGGGCGCTTGTCGTTCCTTAAATTGTTGATAAAACTCCCCGTACATAAATACCTGTTGTTTACAATTAGCCTGACCACCGATCTCTTTAAGGTTTGCCAGTCAGCTCCCTGTTCACAATTAATATCAACATTACATTCTCCGGATAGACCAAACTGACCATCTTTTGAAACAATACCTATGAAATCATAACCCATTTGTACAATTCTAATCTGGGGAAAGTTTGCAGAAAGTTTATAAACAGAAACCCGAAATGTTTCTCCGGGTACCAACGGTGTTGCAAAGTTCCCAGATGTAAAATCCTCAGCTGAGAATGGGCCAAACTGCACCTTATTTTCTTCGTCGGAAATATACATTTCGAATTCTGTGTCAGTGCTTTCTAACTTTAAAAGTGCATTTAACGATTTTGCTCCTTCTGCTTTACAGGTAAGGTTTTGGACTTCCGAATCTCTTTCAAAATAGCCAAATTCTTCAATCAGGATTTTAGGTTCTATTAGTTCCGCAAATTTAAAGGGTGTGGCGTTTTTGCTGTCCCTTTCTATGTTTGATGAGATTTTCGGTGGAAAAAACTCAACCCGGCCAATTTCTACAGACTTGATTTGTGAATACAACATTCCTGAAAACAAGAAAAGAATTGCGGGTAAAATCAATGCTTTTATCATAGTTATTCGCGAATTGGGTTTGAGGATAGCAAAATTATTCGGTCATATCAACTACCATAACGTCAGGATGTTCGGCGGTATTAAAAACAAACAAATCGTCTTTCATGGTTTCACCAATGGTGTATTTCAGTACATCGATGTTTGCACGCGAGCCATCTTTGGCAAAGTAGCGTATTTGGGTTAACCGAAGTTCTATTTTGTCTATGAAAACCTTGATTTTGAAATACTCAACGTTTTTCTTTTCAGGAACCAGTTCAACTTCAACAATAGTTTTATTTCCTTCGGCTTTTTCACCCATGATTTGATACTTGAAACCCTCAGTATAAAGGTTGAAAATGCGTTGCGGATTGTCAAGCAGGTTTGTGTTCTTATCCTTGTCAATGGTATAGAAGTTAACTTCCTCTACTTCGGGCATATAAACCCATTTGTTCTTTCCATTGCAATAGGTTTCAGAGCCCATGAACTTCAATTTGTATTTATCGCCTTTTTGCCAAAGGGTGCCCGAGTGCGATTCCTCTGACTTGGGCTCAGCGGTAATAAAGGTAGCTTTGAAGTCGATTTTTGCTGATGTCCATGATTTTGTGTTTTTTGATACCTTGTCCAGTAAATCACGGGCTGCCGGGTCGTATTGACCAAATATGGCAGTGGTTATGGCTACAAAAATCAGGATTAAAGCGTTTCGTTTCATAATCGTGTTCTTTAAATATTCGTGTGTTATTTTATGTTTTTAAGTAACATATCAAGGGCATATTCATCGGGAATGAGTACCTGTCGGGCTTTACTTCCCTCAAATGGCCCGACTACTCCGGCCACTTCCAGCTGATCGACAATTCTGCCAGCCCTGTTGTACCCGATGCTAAATTTGCGCTGTATTAGCGAGGTGCTGCCTTGTTGGTGGATTACCAACAATCGCGCCGCCTCCTCGAACAAGGGGTCCTTCTGCGATAAATCAACCGTTGAAGCGTCTAAGCCTCCTCCCTCAGGAGTATATTCCGGCAATTCATAGACAGTTGGGTAGCACTGTTGTTTCGAAATGTAATCGGTTATCATGTCCACTTCGGGCGTGTCGAGGAATGCACATTGAACGCGCACCGGTTCGCTTCCCAACGAAACAAGCATATCTCCGCGTCCAATCAGTTGGTTTGCTCCGGGGCCGTCAAGTATGGTTTTACTGTCAATTCCTGAAGTTACGCGGAAAGCAATTCGCGCCGGGAAATTGGCTTTTATTAAACCGGTTATAATATTGGTTGTTGGTCGCTGGGTGGCAATAATCAGGTGAATTCCAATGGCACGCGCTAACTGGGCAATACGGGCAATGGGCATCTCAATTTCCTTGCCGGCTGTCATAATCAAATCGGCGTATTCGTCTATAACCACCACAATATAAGGCATATAGCGATGTCCCTTGAGTGGGTTCAATTGCCGGTTGATGAATTTCTCGTTGTATTCTTTGATGTTCCGGACCTGAGCCATTTTTAGCAGGTCATATCGTCCGTCCATTTCAATACAAAGGCTGTTTAATGTGTTGATTACCTTTGTTGTGTCCGTAATAATGGGTTCTTCGGCATCGGGCAGGGCGGCCAGAAAGTGTTTCTCGAGTTTGTTAAAAAGGGTAAGTTCAACCTTTTTAGGGTCAACCAACACCAATTTCAGTTCGGCGGGGTGTTTCTTGTAGAGCAGACTGGCCAAAATGGCGTTCAAACCCACCGATTTTCCTTGCCCTGTTGCACCAGCAACCAGTAGGTGAGGAGCCTTGACCAGATCGATAATGAAGGTCTCGTTGGTAATTGTTTTTCCAAGGGCTAAAGGCAATTCAAATTTTGCATCCTGAAATTTCTTGCTTCCCAAAACAGATCGCATAGATACCACTTCCGGATTCTGATTTGGCACTTCAATACCAATTGTTCCTTTTCCTGGCATGGGAGCAATAATCCTGATTCCCAAGGCTGCCAAACTGAGAGCAATGTCGTTTTCGAGGCTTTTAATTTTCGAAATACGGATTCCCGGTGCTGGCACAATTTCGTATAGGGTTACGGTCGGGCCTATGGTTGCTTTTATTGTGTCGATTTTTATCCCGTAGTTTGCCAGTGTTTCAACAATTTTATCTTTGTTGGCCTGGAGCTCATCTTCAGACACGCTGCTGGCCGAACCTTCAATTTTGGGAAGCAGGGCCAGGGTTGGGTATTGGTAGTTTGATAGGTCAAGCTTGGGATCGAACTTTCCTTCCGGTACTGTTAACAGGTTCTCCTCAGCTTCATCTTCTTCAATGATTTGTTCAATTTCGAATTCAATTCCGGCTTTTCGGACTGGTTTATCCTTAGGAAATGGGGCAGTTTCTGCTTTCAGATCAGTAGGTTGCGATATGGCATTAATGTCTTCGTCCGTTTCTGTCATTTCTACTTCCAACAGGTTGTTGGCGGCTTCATCGGGGGTTATGGGGTCGGGGAGGGCTTCCAATTCTTCAGCCTCTGGAGCTATATCGTCTATAAATTCTTCTTCGTCGTCCAGTGTGTTTTCTACAATAAAATTGTATCCATCCTTGTCCGATTTCTCCTTAGGTGAATCTATCAGTTCGTCTCCTGGAACATTCTCTTCGGCAATTGTTTCATCAATTACTTCGTTTTTCGCCTGTTCCTTTTCCAAAGCAGCATGCTCGGCTGCAGTACGCCGACGCTCATTTATTTCATGAATCCAGCTTCGTATAAATTCAACCAATTTTGTAAAAATGGGCTCGAATAGAAAAGCCATTATGGCAATGGCTGCGAATAGCATGAAAAATCCGGTACCCACAAGTCCAAGCAATGATTCTAACCATTTGGAAATGTAATGGCCATGTGCTCCACCGATGAGAAAATACCGATCATAGAACAGATATCCCAACGTAATGGATAGCCAAAACATGACAACTACCAAACGGATGGTTGTTGCTCTAAACGGTAAAATTCGTTTTCCCAGAAACCGCATTCCCACGAGAAAGAAAACCGGAATGACAAAGAAAGCTGATATTCCTACCCACCGCAGGATAAAAATTACAGAGAGGGCAACGCCCAGTTTTCCCATCCAGTTCGAATGTTGTATCTCTGGGTCTGTTAACAGTTCCCAAATGGAAACGTCCATCAGCATGCTGTCTGTTCGCCAGGTAAAAAGGAACGATAAGAATGAAATTAAAAGTACTGCTGACAAACCAATGAAAAAGAGCCCCAATAGTATCTGGAGCCGTTTGTCTTTCTTTTTCCCTGAAGCCTCGATGTTGTCTTGACCTTTACCGTTTTTTGGTTTTTTAGCCATGTTTACTAATTGACTGTCAATTTATTACTCTGATCTTGGTGTTATTTTGGAGCGTACTCTTCAAAAACGGACTCAAATTTCGCCCGATCCACAATTTGGTGTTCTTTGGGTATAAGAAATACGGAATCGTTAAGTATGGTATCTTTGCTACAAACCAGCTCCACTTCCATTGGGATGCCCATTGTGTGCATGGGGAATTGCAACAGAACTCCGTTGATATGTGTGAAAGGGGTTCCAACATTGGGATTTTGAATGTTAAATTTATTAGTATATACCAGTTTGTGTTTTTTATCTTGGTTTTCAGCATAAACTAAATAACGCTGGCAGGCTTCAATTCCATTGAAACTGGTATCAAAAACCGAGTCAGCAACCAAAAAGGGTTTAAAGGATTCAAATTTCAGGGGCATTTCAGAGAAATTCTGAATATGGGCAAACTTTTTGTCTAAAAATTTTGCTAATACTGCTCGTGTACTATCGTGTACATTAAGTATCTGCGACGAGCTAAAGAATCCCATCCAACCTTCTGTATAGTAATAGATGTGTTGTTTCGTGTAGTAAACGAACATCTTTTCAGGGAGCAAGGCAACCACCGGATTTTCCTCAGGGCTAACTAGATATTTGATTTTGTATTCGAATGCTTTCGCCTCATTATCGTCAGCGTTCTTTGTACTCTGACATGAAGCCAACGCAATGCAGCAAAGGGTTGCCAATAATGCCCTTTTCATCCTGGTTATTTGGTTTAGGTTTTTCAGTGTGTATAAATGTCTGTATTATATACAATAATAGTATTGTTATATTTGAAAAGACAATCTTTCTGTCTGTAACTGTCAGACAGACTTCAAAGGTAAAACAATTTTGCGAAAAGTAAAAAGCCAAGGCTCGAATATCGGATTGATATTTGAGCCCTGGCCTGATAATTAGATTGCTAATTGTTCGGTCTATTATTTGAAGGCAACTTCTTTCAGCCCATCGCCCTCGAGGGCAAGCCGGTTGAAATATTCGGGTACTTTTTTACCGGTAAGAGCCTGAATATAAAGTTTTGCAATATACATTGCCAACATGAACCCTTGGCCGCGTAAGCCAATCATAAGGCCTTTAGATGGATCAACGACCATTCGCGGTTCAACGTAATAACCTGCCCAAACTGCCTGTAAACCAACCGATGAAAGTTGTGGAATCCAGTCGCAGAATACTTCTGAGATGATTTCGAGGAAATCTTTGTCGTTAATAGCCAGTGGCTTATCGGTCTGAATAGGTTCGTTTGCCGGCGATGCACACCCAATAATTTGGCCCGTTTCGGCAAGTTGTTGACCGTACACAGCAGTGTATCCCTTATAATGTTGGCGATCGATGAGCATGTCTAATGGTCGGCCATCAACACCCAGGAAAGGAAGGCGGCGCGTGATAAATGCCTGATGCTTAACAGGGAACAGACCGGTTTCGTAACCCAGTTGACGGGCAAACTTGTCGCCATCGGGGCCGAGTGCATTTATAAACAACTCGGTTTCAAATTCGATGTATTCCTGATCGTGGTCTTTTACCAAAACCGAATATTTATTTCCAACTTTTTCAACTTTCAAAAGTTTGCAATCCTCGAGTATCGTTCCTCCTTTTTTGATCCCCATTTGACGTATTAAATCAATGGTAAGTCCTGGTGTCGCTTGCCAACAATCTTTGGTGATTAGTGCCCCAAGATATTTTTTTGTATTTGGGTTGAACGAGTCGCTAATCTCTTTTCTAAACTCCGACGGGCTAATCATCCGGGCGTTACTCCATTCGCGTGATTTTTCGAGTGCTTCGTAGGTTGCTTTATCATGCGCAAACGAAACATAGTTGATCTGATGGAAATTGATATTGCTTACTTTTTGTAACTCTTTGAAAATATGGAGGTTATTGGTAGCAATGTCGGCAAGCTCAGGTACACTGAACGCGGGTCGTCCACCGGCAATATTGCGCCATGATGCTCCACGTCCGTGGTTTATCAGGGTTGGCTTCATCCCTTCTTCGGCAGCGTAACGGAACAAGGCACTACCGGCCATTCCACCACCGGCAATCATCATCTGGGTTTTTACTTTTTTCGGAGTCTTTCCACGGAAGTCGATAATAATTTGCTCGCTGACGTTTTTTGGGTATAATTCGCCCATGGCCAATTGGTTCGACATTGGGCCGCGTGGAGTGGCTTCGCCAACTATCTGGATATTTTTCCCCGACAGGGTGGTTTTCAGCCTCTTAATGCATCGTTTTCCACGGCAAGCACCCATTCCAAGACGGGTTGTGTGTTTGATTTCGTCAACCGAAATAAATTTACGATCGCCAATGGTTCTCAGGATTTCGTCCAACGAAACGTCGTCGCAGTGACAGATAAATTCTTTTGATTCAACGGCTTCCTCGGCAGGAGAGAAACTAACCGGTTCGGGGAAATTCTCCTTAACAATAAAGCCACGGGCTTCCACAAGGTGTTCGCCCATTCCGGTTGTTACTTTTACTCGGGCAAGGTTGGTTTTGTTAGGTTTCATCATAACCTTTTCCACAATTCCTTCGCCTAGTTTTTCGCCATTGTTGTTGACAATAAAAACTTCGGAACCTTCCTTTACTTCGTATTCAACAGGAAGGAAAAGCTGTTGTTTTTCAATGTTGTAGCCAAAGATTGCCAACCCCGGACACATCGTAACACAAATCATGCAACCTACGCATTTGTTGAAATCAATTTGCGGTACGGCACTCGACGAACTTTTTGTGATGGCACCATGAGGACAGGCAAAGGCACAAGGGTTACAGGCAAAGCCGTACAAACAGTCAATTAACACAAAGGGCTTGTTTAGTCGTTCCCGTGACGGCATGTACGGGCTTTCAATTACCCTAATGGGATGCTGTTGTGAATCAATATATTCCTTGCTTATTTTTAAGTAGTCGTTGTAATTGTAGCGTTTGCTCATATCTTCGAGAATTTCAAAGGCCACTTGTTTTCCACGCAAAACAGCGCTGGTTCCTTCTCCAATGCGAATGGCATCACCGGCTCCGTGGACATTGCGGCCAAATATCTCTTTTCCCTTAATTAACAGTTGATCGTCTGGTACTAATCCGGTACAGATGTTAATGGAATCAATGCCCTCGATAATTTTTTCAGTTCCGGGAATGGGTTTAAAATCCTTACATTCAGCAACAACGGCACCCACAATACCGGTGTGGTCGTCATTGGGAATGGCCTTTAATAAAATATGCGACGTGTAAACGGGTATTCCCAGACGTCGAACGCGGTTGGCCTGTACCGGGAATCCGCCTTCGCGCCCTTGTGCTTCAACAATGGCTTTCACGGTTGCCCCAGCCTGCATTGCCTGATAGCTTGTAAGGTAACCAATGTTTCCAGCTCCAACGGTCAGAATATTTTTTCCAAGCAGGGTAAACTCGTTGTTCATCATTTTCTGGATTACAGCTGCGGTGTAAACCCCTGGCAGGTCGTCGTTTTCGAATGCCGGCATGAACGGAACGGCACCTGTGGCAATAACCAAATGGTCGGCATCGATGTAGAAAACCTCATCGGTAACTACATTTTTGCCTGCCAGGCGTTTGCCTTCCAAAACATCCCAAATGGTTGTATTTAGAATAATCCCCGATCGGTCTTTTCCTGCAAGGGTTTCGGCAATGTCGAAACCACGCATGCCACCGAATTTCTTTTCGTGCTCGAAAAAGAAAAACTGGTGTGTTTGCATGGTAAACTGACCTCCAATTCGGTCGTTGTTGTCAATCACGATATTATCAACGTTATTGCTGTTTAACACTTCACGGACTGCCAATCCGGCCGGTCCTGCACCAATTATGGCAACAGTGGTTTTATATACTTTGGTTTTTTGGTCAACATCAACCTCTTTTACGCGGGGTCTGTATTCCTTTGGTATTTCGGCAACTTCTTTAACGTTGTCAACTTTGGTAATGCAAATGCGACGAATCTCTCCGTTGACCAGCATTTCACAAGCCCCGCATTTCCCAATTCCGCACTCCAAAGAACGGTTACGGTCCGTAAGGCTGTGGCTATGTACCGGATATCCGGCCTGGTGAAGGGCAGCTGCAATGGTTAGCCCTTTTTCGCCAACAACGTCTTTGCCGTTGAATTTGAATACTATCTGGTCGCCCGATGGCACCGTCAATATGGGATGTTTCTCAATTTTATACATAATTCTTAAATTTTGCACAATTTTGCTCAACAAATAACGAGAATCCAATGATATTGGTCACTACTTTTTAAAACATTTGTCAGCGTTATAAGCCTAATTTCCGGTATAAGTGAAAAATAGTACAAGAAAAGCTTTAATTTCATGTGTAAATGAAATATCTTTGTAATTCAACTATAATTTCATGCATAGATGAATCTTATTGAAACGAACTATATTCCCCGTCAATACTATCAGGAAAAGATTGAGCCATTTGTTAAAAAACCAATAATCAAGGTTTTAACGGGTCAGAGACGCATTGGTAAAAGTTATTTGTTGCTTCAAATCATCGATTTTGTCCGCAAGGTTTATCCGACCGGAAACATAGTTTATGTTAATAAGGAAGATGTGACATTTGATGGGATTAGAAACCAAATTGATCTTGTTCAATTTGTTGAAGGATTGTTAGATAAATCTGTAATGAATTTTATTTTCATTGATGAAATTCAAGAAATTGAGGAATTTGAAAAAGGTTTGCGCCATCTGCTGTTGAACCCAATGAATGACATCTATTGCACAGGCAGTAATGCAAATCTTCTTTCGGGAGAATTGGCAACCCTTCTTGCCGGGCGGTATATTGAAATAAAGGTTTTTGGTTTATCATTTCAGGAGTTCATTACGTTTCACCAACAACCCGATCCGCAGGGCGCATTGAAAAAATATTTATTGTGGGGAGGGTTGCCGTTTCTGCGAAACATAGAACCTGAAGATATTTTTATATCCGAATATTTGAAAAGCATAGTTTCAACAATTCTTTACAAGGATATAATCGGACGTTTTAATATCCGAAACCCTCAGTTTTTGGAAAACCTGGTAAAATACCTGGCTCACAATACAGGAAACATTGTTTCTGCAAAGAAAATCAGCGATTATCTAAAATCACAAAATATTAACATGTCTCCTCAGATTGTCATAAACTATGTACACCATTTACAACAGGCAATGTTGATTTCAAGTGTGCCAAGGTATGACCTGACCGGAAAGAAAATTTTCGATTCGAACGAAAAACATTACTATCAGGATTGGGGATTAAAAAATACAATTACCGGTTTTCAGAACGTGCAGATACAACAAATAATAGAAAATACTATTTTTATACATTTGCAGAGGCTTGGATACTCGGTTACTGTGGGGGTTATTCGTGATAAAGAAATTGATTTCGTGGCCGAAAGAGATGGTAGCAGGATTTATATTCAGTCGTGCTATATTATTGCAAACGAAGATGTACAAAGGCGTGAGTATGGAAATCTTCTGACGGTTGATGACAATTATCCCAAATATGTAATATCAATGGACGAGTTTGCTCCAAAGAATTATAATGGCGTAACACATATTCATTTACAAGATTTCCTGCAATGGAATCAATAATCGAAACCATTTAATAATGAGAAAACAATGAAGAACAAGCAAAGATTTACCTTAGTAGCTTTAATTATTCTGGCAACCATTGTCCTGTCAGGTTGCGGCTATTTCTGGCGCGCCTTGATTTACCAAAAAGTAGGGATATTGGATTACGATCTGTTTCCCAATCGCGTAATCAAGCACGGAACGCCACAACCATGGGATTTTCATGCCAATTACGGCAAGTATGTTATGCCCGAAAACTCGCAACAGTATCTGGAAAGCCTTGAAACAGTTGGCTTTCTTGTGATTAAGGATAGCAAACTGCTGTATGAATATTATGTCACAAACTGGAGCGATACAACCATAAGCAATTCATTTTCAATGGCTAAATCCATTGTTTCGATGCTTATTGGTATTTGTATCGACAAGGGCTTTGTTGAAAGCGAAAACGATTTGGTTTCGAAATACATTCCCGAATACAACAATCAGTGGAACAAGGATTTAACCATACGGAACCTGCTTGGTATGGCCAGCGGCCTTAATTGGGACGAAGCCTATGCAAACCCGTGGTCAACCACAACAAAAGCCTATTATGGCAGGGCCTTGGAAGAACAGGTGCTGAAATTAAAAGTGGTTGGGCCCCCGGGCAAAAAGCACGATTACAAAAGCGGTGACACACAGCTCTTATCGCTGATTGTCCGCAATGCATCGAAAATGAGCGTTTCTGATTTTATGGAAAAGTACCTGTGGTCAAAAATTGGTACGGAAACCAACGCTTTGTGGTCGCTTGACCGGAAAAACGGAGTTGAAAAAGCTTACTGTTGTGTCAATTCCAATGTGCGCGATTTTGCCCGTCTTGGGCAACTAATCCTGAACAAGGGAAAATGGAATGGCGAACAGATTCTTTCTGAGACCTATATCGAAAAGATGCTCACTCCGGCCGAATACCTGATTGATGAATTTGGTAAACCCACGACCTATTACGGCTATCAGTTTTGGAAGCTGACATTCAATAACGTAGATGTGCACTACATGCGCGGAATAAACGGCCAGTATATATTCATAATACCCGAAAAGAACACCGTTATTGTACGTTTGGGACACCATCGAAGCAAAGAGAGGATTGACAACATTCCCGCCGACATTTTCAAATGGATTGAGTTTGGGTTGGATGTGGTTGAAAAGGTGGGTGAATAGGCATCAGGTGGTTTGGCATTAGAAATAATTCCTTGTTTCTATGTTTGTTAGAATATTGAACAAGGATTAACGATTTATGATTTTTGAAGTGACAGGCGAAAGGTCATGCTGAATGCGTAGTACTGAGCGGAGTCGGAGTATGGCACACCCGATAAGCCCGGCTAGTAGTACGAAATGAGGAACGTCGCCCTTCGTCTCCGCTCAGGGTGACTCCACAAGTCGGTCATGTTGAGCGTGAACGAAGGTTGACTTACGGAATTCCAAAGATTCTATGTGAACCTTTGTGTCCTTAGTGCATCAGTGGTAAAAAAAGGGGATTAGGGATTAGGCGGTAAGCTGTTATATAAAAACTATGTACCTATGTGGTTGAAAAAGAAGGAGTTTTGAAGACTGAAGTCGGAAGTTGTGAAGTTCCTTGTTTAGCCAATCAACCAATCAACCTCTGTGCAACTCCATGTTCTCTGTGCTTCTGTGGTTAAAAAAGACCGAAGACCAAAGCAATCTAATCAACCTAATCAATAGCTCAACCAATCAACTATTTAATGACTTCGGTAAATTTCCCTATCTTTGCACACTAATAACAAATTCAACGCGTTATTTTGCTCAATTATTTTAACCCTTAAACATTTAATATTTAATAAATTATGAGAAAAACCTGTATGATTCTACTCTCATCGATGGTTACCCTGGGATTGCAGTCGAATGCCCAAAATACATTGAAAACCAAGGTGCTCGACAATGGATTGACGGTCATTCTAAACGAAGATCACCGCTCGCCCAAAGTTTTCGGTGTTGTTATAACTAAAGCCGGAGCTAAGGACGATCCTTGGGATGCTGCTGGAATGGCCCATTATATGGAACACATGCTTTTTAAAGGAACAACCCAGTTGGGTACTTCCGATTGGGAAAAGGAAAAACCGCACATCAACCGCATTTTTGCACTCTACGATTCGCTGGCAAAAACCAAGAACGATACGGCCCGCAAAGAGATTCAGGCCTTGATAAACGAGGAGTCGGTGAAAGCCGGCGAATTTGGTATCCTGAACGAAATGAGCAACCTGGTGTACCGAATGGGCGGAACAAAAATGAATGCTTTTACATCGCCCGATGTAACTGCCTTTTTCAACGAGTTTCCGCCAAACCAGATTAACCAATGGCTCGATTTGTACGCACACCGATTTCAGGAGCCCGTTTTTAGAGCTTTCCAGGCTGAATTAGAGGTGGTTTACGAAGAAAAAAACATGTACGAAGATCAGTTTCAAACAAAATTGATTGAAAGTTTCAACAAGTACATGTTTAAAAAGCACCCTTACGGACAGCGCAGTCTTATTGGTACTACCGAAGACCTGAAAAACCCAAGCCTTACCAAGATGTACGAATTTTTCAAAACCTGGTATGTGGCAAACAACATGGCGCTCATTATTACCGGAAACTTCAATGCCGATGAGGTGATGCCCGTTATTGAGGAAAAATTCAGTGCTCTAAAACGCGGACCACTGCCGGATCGCACAAAATATGTGGAAGAGCCTTTTAATGGTCGCGAAAAGGTTGAAGTGAAATTAACCCCAATCAAATTCAACCTTATGGGCTACAGGGCGCCTGCCGAAGGTCAACCCGAAAAGCCCGTCATGGATGTAATCTGCAAAATGCTCAACAACTCAACCCAAACCGGATACTTAGATCAACTCAGTCTCGATAATAAATTACTGGCAGCTTATGCCATTCAAATGCCTTATCAGGATTATGGAAGCCTGTTGGTGCTCTCCATTCCCAAGCTTGTGGGGCAGAAATTCGAGGAAGCGGAAGATATGGTGCGTGCCGAAATGAAGCGTATTGCCGATGGTGATTTCAGTGAGGAGTTTTTAGAAACCATCAAAAACGAGTTTTACCGCGAGCAACAGCTAAAACTGGAATCGTTACAGGATAAGGCCCTATCACTGGCGTTTGCCTTTGCCCAAAACCTCGATTTGAACGAAGTGTTTGCCCAAGCCGAAAAAATCCGCAAAATAACAGCCGAGGATGTGAAATCGGTGGCCGCCAAATATCTGGGAGACAACTATTTGATTCTTCAGTCCAAAATGGGGAGCCCCAAAAAGGACAAGATAGAAAAGCCCGGTTTCAAGCCCATTACCTCGAACACACAATCCGTTTCGGAGTACCAGAAGCATTTCCTGTCCATTGAACCTTCAAAATTCGACTTGCAACCAGTTGATTTCGATAAAGATATAGAGTCGCATTCCCTGTCGGAAAAAATCAGGATATTTAGAAACACCAACACCCTGAATGATATTTTCACTATGCAAATCAGTTTTGGCGTTGGTACGGAAAAAATCCCGGGCTTGGATCATGCAGTTAACTACATGAATATGACCGGACTGAAGGAAACCACGCTAAACGATCTGAAATTAGAATTCGCCAAATTAGGAACGACCTACAGTTTCGAGGTAAACGATGATTATACAACCATTAACCTTACCGGGATTGAGAAAAACCTGCCGCAGGTTCTGGCCTTGGTCAACAAACTGATGAACGAACCTTTCCCCGATGATTCCAAAATCAAAGTCATTTACGAAGGCGAAAAGGCCAACCGTGCCATGGAACGCAAACAACCCGATAATGTGGCTTTTGCACTTTATCAGTATGCCATGTATGGGCCAAAATCGAAATTTTCAGACCGGACAAAATTGGGTGATGTTAAGAAACTGAAAGCCGCTCAACTCATCGAGACTTTTAAAAATGCCACTCAATACCAGGTCAATGTATTCTACACGGGAAAAAACGAATTAAATTCAGTGGTTACCTATGTGAAAAACAATTTGCGTTTTCGCGAGAACCTCAAGCCATCGGAATCGCCGGTGTACAAACCCACGGTTGAATATACCGAAAATACCGTTTTCTTTACCAACAAGAAGAAAGCTACTCAGGCAAAACTGTTTTTTGCTGCAAAAAGCGAACAGACCAAAGAGGAATATGCTATGCTCGAGGCATTTAATGTATATATTGGAGGTGGTTTCTCCGGTTTGCTGGCTCAGGAAGTCAGAGAGTACCGTAGCATGGCTTATGCCGTTGGTGGTGGTTACCGGATGCCCAAAAAACAAGGCGATCCGGTGTATTTCTCCGCTTTCGTTGGAACCCAGGCCGACAAAACTCTCGAAGCCGCCGCCATAGTCGATTCCATTATCCGCACCATGCCACAAAAGCCCGAAAGGATGGATATGATTAAAGATTACTTAGTGAATAAAACCCTGACCGAAAAGCCCGATTTCCGCGATGTACACAAAAAAGTGCAGGAATGGAAATATCAAGGCTATTCAGCCGATCCGACTCCTGAGTTGCTTGAGAAATACAAAAGACTGACTTGGAATGATTTGTACACGTTTTATACCAAAATGCTGAAGGATAAGAAAATTGTTATGGCCATTGCCGGAGACAAATCGCAAATCAATGTCAAGGCGTTGAACAAATACGGTAAAGTTCTGGAAATAAGTGAAAAGAAACTATTCTCGAAGTAGAATTTTCATTATCGGAAGTACTTTAACGGAATAAGAAACTGGAATTAAGTTGTCTGAAAGGGAGGTAAGAATCGTGGTAGAACTACCATTCTTACCTCCTTAATTTTGTATAACAGACTCAGTTTTAACGTTTGTTCTTTATAAAGTGTTTTTAGTTACAAAAACAGGTATTCGTAAATTAGAAAACCGGCACCTCAATTTTTACAAAAACACCCTCGCCCGGATTGCTCTGAAGAGACATTTGCGCCATAATCGATTTCAATCGCGTGTTGATGTTGTCATAACCCATACCGCTTTGTAACTGGTTTAGAGCCTTATCGGGGTCGAACCCTTTACCGTTATCGCGATATTCGACGGTCAGGGATTGTTCGGTGGCCGACACCAGAATGGTTATCTGGTTTGCTTCGGCGTGCTTCAACGTGTTGTTAATCAGTTCGGTAATGACTCTGTAAATAACAACCTCGATATTGTAATTAAAGCGCTGGTTTCCAATTTGTCCGTCAATATCAATCTGAATAGAGTGGAGCGAATTCAGTTTGCCGGCGTAGTTTTGCAAAGCCCTTACCAGACCAAAATTTGTAAGAATGTGTGGGCTAAGGTGATTGCTAATCTCTTTTAGGGAATGAATGGCCTCGTCCATCATGCTTTTCGTATTTTCCAGGATTCTTTTGTCCGAAGGAGACATGTTCTCGTCAGAAATGGCTGATAATGACATTTTTACTGACGAAAGAAGCGGACCAAGCCCATCATGCATATCTTTGGCGAACTGTTTTTTTTCCTTTTCCTCGGTGCGGATAATGGCATTGAGAACCCGGCTTTCGTTTTCCTTACGCAACCGTTCAATTCGGTCTAGGAAGTTGAATATTTTACGGATGAAAATGACTCCAAACAACAATAGAATGGAGGTAATGATGCCAAGCCATTTGTTCAACAGGTTTATTTCAATGGGTGACCAGATTTTTTCATGCGCCACAGCATCAAATAACAGCATAAAGGCCATGATAATGAAGGCTATACTGAACAAAATCCAGGAAATGTTATACTTTGTCCGGCGAAACATGCTTATAGCATACAGGGCTGCAAAAAACTGCAATCCTATGGAAACGAATAACAGGGCCCTGACTAACATAGGGTTACATTTTAAAATTCAACTTCAAAGCTGTATAAGATTTCTGTAAATTTATCTAAAATTTGTGAGGTGAGCGTCAATTAACAGAAACTTAATTTTAAATTTGCGTTCGAAATGAAGTCGCAAAATGAAACATTTTACAGTTTTTCTCGCCATTATTTGTCTGTCTGCTTCGGGGCAGGATACGCTCCCAAAAAGAATACCGACGCCAAAACCCGATGCCACCATTTTCTTTAATTTTCGTTCGTCATTGCATCAGAATGAGGAAGAGTTTGAAATAACTCGTGCTTATTTTGGTGTAAGCCAGCAATTTGACGATAATTGGAGTGCCTCAATCCGCCTGGATATTGGTAGTCCCGATGATATTTCCGACTTTGCCCAGCAACGTCGTTATGCTTATTTCCGCAAGGCTGATGTTACCTATAAAAAAGGTAACTTTCAGTTCAGTACCGGAATTATTGACATGCTTACATACAAGGAAAGCGAAGGCTTATGGGGAAAGCGTTATCTGTTTAAATCGATGCAGGATGAACACAAATTCGGAAACAGTGCCGATTTGGGTTTCATGTTAAGGTATTCTTTTCCAGACGTGGCCGAATTTGATTTAGCCTATGTAAATGGCAAAGGATATAATAAATTGCAAAACGATAATACATTCAAATTTTGTACAGGGGCAACCCTGACCTTTTTTAATCCCTTCATTGTAAGGATATATAACGATATTATGGATAAGGATGAAATTCAGTCCACTACCAGTATTTTGTTGGGATTTGATTCGAAGCGGATTAAAGCAGGGACTGAATATGTAGTCCGCCGGAACGACTCATACCGCAAGGGATTTCACAAAAGCGGCTCCAGTGGGTTTCTGACAGTAAATGTCTATAAAAAGGTCAATATTTTTGGTCGATACGATTATATTTGGAGTGAGCAAATTGACGAACTGGAAACTCCCTGGAACCTTAGGTATGACGGTTCGTCGCTTATTGCCGGTGTCGAATATGTTGTCAATAAAAACATCCGCTTTTCGTTGAATTATCAGGATTGGTACCCTTATGCCAAAAATTTGGAAGACA
The DNA here is from genome assembly GCA_037441445.1 of Salinivirgaceae bacterium. Taxonomy (GTDB): domain Bacteria; phylum Bacteroidota; class Bacteroidia; order Bacteroidales; family Salinivirgaceae; genus JAAYQU01. The sequence goes on along the minus strand of JBBISE010000013.1, from coordinate 11,219 downwards.
GGGCTTTTATTTATTGTAATCTTGAAGTGAAATTGTAATGAATGTCATGGAAAGTGAAAATTTTTCTGAATTTGTTCTCTTTAAAACTGACGATAAGAAAATTCAGTTGAATGTCCTTCTTGAAAATGAGACTGTTTGGTTAACTCAGGAGCAAATGGCTGAATTGTTTGAAAGGGGGCGCAGTACTATAACCGAGCATATACAGAACATTTTTAAGGAAAAAGAACTTGAGGAAGAATTGGTATGTCGGAATTTCCGACACACCACCCAACATGGAGCAATGGAAGGAAAGACACAGTCTGTTTCTGTTAAATATTACAATTTGGACGTTATAATTTCTGTTGGTTACAGGGTAAAATCCTTACGTGGAACCCAATTCAGACAATGGGCGACCCAGCGTTTGCGCCAGTATATCATTAAAGGTTTTACAATGGATGATATTCGTCTTAAAGAGCTTGGTGGAGGTAATTATTGGAATGAATTACTTGACAGGATAAGAGATATTCGCAGTAGTGAAAAAGTAATCTATCGTCAGGTACTTGATTTATATGCAACAAGTATTGATTATGATCCAAAAAGCGAATATTCAACATTGTTTTTCAAAATAGTTCAAAATAAATTGCACTACGCAGTAAATGAGCAGACAGCGGCTGAAACCATCTATCTAAGAGCTGATTCTGAAAAAGAGTTTATGGGACTGACCAATTTTTCAGGGGCAATGCCGGTCAAAAAAGACATAAGTATAGCAAAGAATTATTTGGAAAAAGACGAATTGTATCGTCTAAATCGCATGGTTTCTGCTTTTTTTGATCTTGCAGAAATGAAGGCTATGGATCACATTTCAATGAAAATGAAAGATTGGATCGTTGAACTTGATAAATTTACCACAATGTATGGCAAAGGTACTCTTAAAGATGCTGGAAAAGTCACTCATGAAGAGGCTATGGAAAAGGCTGAAAATGAATATCGTAAATTTCAAGTTAAAAACCTTTCTCCTGTAGAAAAGGATTATCTTAATGCAATCAAAGAGGTAGGGAAGAAATTAGGAAGGAAATCCAGGAAATAATATGTGGGATACTCCCTGTTAAATTTCTACAGTAAATGATGAAAAATTAACGCACAATAATAAAGAATGAATTAAAAGAATGAAACGGTTTCTCTCTTTTCTGCTAATCCTTAGCTTTTTCCTCCAAAGTTGCCGCAAAGGCGATTTTGAGGTTAATCCAACCCACGTTCTAATTGATCATGGAAATGGAATTGGCAATGTTACTTTAAAAAGCGGACATAATTATGTCATTGACGGATTGGTGTTTGTTAATGAAGGCCAGACCCTGATTATTGAGCCTGGCGTGGTTATTCGTGCCAAAACAGGCCAAGGCGTTAATGCCAGCGCATTAATAGTTGCCCGTGGAGGAAAGATCATGGCCAACGGAACCCCGGAGAGACCAATTGTTTTCACCGTCGAAGGCGATGATTTGCAAGGATCAATACCATTAAAAAACAAAGGATTATGGGGCGGCTTAGTGATTCTTGGACGAGCCCCCGTAAATAACTTTTCACAGGAATCGTTTATTGAAGGTATCCCTGAAACGGAACCACGAGGTGTTTTTGGCGGAAACAGCACGGATGATAATTCGGGAAGTTTACGCTATGTTTCTATCAGACATGGGGGAACCAATATTGGGGAAGGGAACGAAATTAACGGATTAACCCTTGGAGGAGTCGGAAATGCTACGGTTATTGAATTTGTGGAAATTATGTCCATCCTTGATGATGGCATTGAAGTTTTCGGCGGTATGGTAAATCTTAAAAACATAGTCATTGCCTTTTGTGGCGACGATGCCATTGACTGTGACCTGGGGTACACCGGTAAAATGCAATACATTCTTGCAATTCAGGACATAGGCAGCGGCGATAAACTATTTGAAGCCGACGAAATGGAAATCGCTTTTCCTCCCTATCTTTCGCCCATGGTTGCTAATGCTACGTTTTTTGGCCGAGGCTCTTCCATTAGTTCAAAATTGGTAACGTGCAGTGGATCTGGTGGAGTCTCCATCTATAATTCGATGTTGTTAAACCAACGCGATGGGATTTTTATTCAAAATTCATCACAAAATTCGGGAAGCTTTAACCGCCTCAGGTCAGGACAATTTGAATTCAGGAACAACGCCTTTTTTAATGTTGCCAATAATACCGACACGCTTATTATCAGACCTTTTGGTGATGCTCTTGATGTAAATGGACAAGCCTTCATTAGCAGTTACTTTTCCGATAAGGGCAACACGTTCACTGACCCCGATTTTGACACGGACGACAGCAGTCTAAACCCCATTCCCCGTCAGCCTGTTCATTCGGCTATTTCGTTAGACGACCCATGGTTCGAACCAACGACATTTTTGGGTGCTTTTGGGACTGAAAACTGGGCGGCAGGTTGGACGGCTATCTCGACGTATGGGTATTTGGAGTAGAAATTTCTTGGACATTATTCACGGTGTCACTACCTAGTGTCTGCTGAAAATCCATTATTGTATTGATATTCAAACATATAGGGCGGATTTTTATAATCTTCAATGCAAGGGATTTCAACTCAACAACGTAAAATCCTTGCACTTTTAATCCTTCTAACTTTTTGCTTGATCAAAAAGTTACAAAAAATCAAGACAAAACTAAGCTTCCCCCCGCTCTGCCAAACCGGTAGAGCCATGGCAACGTAGGCCAAAATGAAACCTCAAAAGATACCTATAAATTTGATTGTTGCCTACAATCGTTTCATTTTGGTAACGCAAGCGCCCTTGCTCATGGCTCTAACCGGTTTGCCATATCACCCCCACGCCTGGCCCGCAGTTTTGTCAGGCCATCGCGCATCCGGCAATCGCACACTACATTGACCAAAGGTTAGTGATTGCCTAAGAAAAAATATAATTTTATTGTCTTTTTCAGCAGACCCTATCTAACTTTACCTCAACTTACATCCGTTGGCGCACACACGATGATGGTCAGACTGAGCGGAGTCGAAGTATCTTTTCCTAATTTTGTAACGTGAACTGGGATTAATTTCCGAACCTATAAACGCTTACTCCATCAACGAATGTAGATAGCACTTTGGCTTTAAAGAGTTTATTTTCCGGTGCTTCCATCAAATCGGTATCCAACACAACAAAATCGGCTATCTTTCCCATTTCCAGGCTTCCGCGAAGCCTTTCATCAAAATCGGCTTTGGCAGCCCAAATGGTCATGGCGCGCAAGGCCTGTTCTCGTGTCAGGGCATTTTCAGCTTGAAACCCTTCCGTTGGTTGTCCTTGATGGTCTTTGCGAACTACTCCGGAATAGAAACCATACAACGGGTTGATATCTTCTATTGGAAAATCGCTGCCGTTGGGTAACCAGCCGTTTTGTTCTAACAGCTGACGATAGGCATAGGCGTATTTCACGCGTTCGCCCAACCGTTTTCCCGCCCAGGGCATGTCCGATGTGGCGTGGGTTGTTTGAATGGAGGGAACAACGGAAAGTTGTCCAAAGCGTTTAAAATCATCGGGATGGACTACCTGAGCATGCTCAATCCGCCAGCGAAGGTTGTTTCCAGAATCCAGAAATTGCCCGTAAATATCCAACATCAGGTTAACGGCCTTGTCGCCAATGCAATGGGTAGCAACCTGAAATTCATATTCGTGGGCAAGTTTGCATATTTGTTCCAGAAACTCACGGCTTTCAACTTGCATTCCCAATGTGTGGGGTGCGTCGGAATATGGTGCAAACAACAGAGCACCGCGCGAACCCAAGGCTCCGTCGGCGTATAGTTTTATGCAATTGGCCGAAAGTTTGGGATTAAAGGTTGAATGAAATTCCTGTACTTTTTTAATGTCGTCCGGTTTTGGGTCGAGCATGGCGTTTACGTTCATAACCAGTTGTCCTGACCGGTGAAGGGAATCATACAAAAGAAGGTTTTCATAGGTTACACCGGCATCGGTAACCGAAGTAAGGCCGACGGCAAAGCAATTTTCCTGTGCCCGTAAAAGCTGCCGGACTTTTTCTTGTGTTGTGGATTGGGGCAAAATAGCTCTGACCCGTTCTTTGGCGTTGTCGATGAGCAAACCCGTAGGTTGGTTGTTCTTTATTTCAATTTCACCCCCTTTTATTTTTGTTTTTGAATTGATTCCCGCCAACGCAAGGGCTTTGCTGTTGACAATAGCACAATGTCCATCAACGCGTGTCAGGTAAACGGGTTTGTCAGGGAAGTACTTGTCTAACAGTTCTTTGGTTGGAAACTCGGGATTTTCCCACTCTGTTTGATTCCATCCACGACCCAAGACCCACTGCGAGGGATTCTCTTTTTGGTGTTCTACAATTTTCCGAACCACCTCTTCCCAACTTTGCAATCCCCCAAGCCGGGGATTTTGCAGCATTTGACCGTATCCCAGAAAATGGCAATGTGGGTCAATGAACCCCGGATAGATAACGTTTTCTCCAAAATCGAGCTGTTTTTTTGCTTTAAAGGTGGCATTGATTTCTGCTATACTGCCAATTGCAACAATTTCAACACCATCAATAGCCATGGCTTCGGCTGTAGTAAAGGCTGAATCGACAGTGTAAATTTTGCGTGCTGTTATTATTGTGTCAACCTCTTGCTTTTGGGTGCAGGAGGTTAGGCAAGCAAAGGTAATCATCAGAATGAAGAGAGGTTTATTCATGATTTTAAATTTTGAGTTAATGCAAAAATAGTCAAAGTCTATGTGTGAATAATATAAACATTAGTTATTGATTGTTACGAAATCCTAAACTCCAGTCCCAACCGTGCAATGTGATCTGAAATAATAGCCATGATTTTCTTGAACAGGATGCGGTCGAATTCGCTCAAATGCTTTGGGATGATGTGGTTTCCCAGTTCGGTTCCCGATTCTACCTGCCGGAGTTGGCTTTTAATTCGTAACGACATCAGGTATCGGTAAGCCTTGTCAAAATCCTCGCGCAACGACGTTGTGATAATGCCTGCCGATTCCAATGCCAGAAACCGGGCCAGCGTGTTGCGCTCGCTAATACCAGATTTCAATGACCACAAGCGTGCAATACTGGTTATTGCTAATAGCGGTAGCTTTATATCATAGGGGTACTGAGTGTTTCCTTCAATGCCGGCAGGTTTCAGGTTCAGGATACTTTTTGCCAGGTTGAAATAAAATATGTTTTTGTTTTTCAGTGATATAAGACAGAAATTTTGCAGTTTGTCGGCAATGGAGAAATCGCCGTAAATGGGGCGAAAATCAAAGAAAATGGATATATTAAGTATTTCCTTTGGGTTTGGTGTATTTATCCAGTTATCAATATGTTTTGCCCAGCCCTCAAAACTCATGCACCATTCGGGGTTCATGGCCATGACTCCCCCCTTGCACAGGGGATAGCCGGCAGTAGCCAACGCTGAGCCAACGTTTTCTCCCAGTTGCAGAAAATACTCCCTGCATTCCACTACTGAAACGTTTTCGGGTGGCAAAAAGACAATGGCGTTATCCTGATCGGTGGCCAGGGTTTGTTCCCTTCGGCCTTCGCTGCCCAAAGCAAGGAAAACAAAGGGCGCTGGAGGATTTCCCATTTCAGCAATGGCCTGCTCAATAATTTTTACACTGATGCTGTCTGACACACGGCTTATGAGTTTCCCTGTGGCATTAACGCCAGTGCCACTTTCAACCAAAACCTTGACAAGGCGGGGCAACCGGCCCATTAAACTGGCTATTTCGTAAACCGATGTGGCCTTTTGAATGGTGTCAATGAAATATTCCGGTGTGTCCTGCCGCATCTCCGAGAGTTTAAGCAGGCTCAAATAGCTGTACCGGTTTTTTGATTCGGTTTTTACAACAGTATAGGCAATATTGTGCTGTATCATTAACGAAAAAGCATCCATAACCATTTCGTCTTCGTTTACAGAAATGACGGGTGAACTCATTATTTCCGAGACGGTTATAGTATAGGGCTTTCGCATGGAAACAATTCGTCGGCTGATGTCGCTGTGGGACAATAATCCCAAAATCTGACCTGATGTGTTGGTTATAAGAATGATATCCGATTTTTCGCCTATCATTATTCTTGAGGCTGCCTCAACGGGAGTTTCCGGCAGGCAACAAGGAGCATTTAAAAGATAATCCTTCACGGGGCGCAGAAGAACATTGGCAGAGAGGTGCACCGATGGCGAGCTCTTTTCGAATCCCTTGTTGTGGCAAAGGTGGTCATAGGCATCGACAAGTATGCCATCGCAAAAGACGGATTTGCCATGAGTGTCATTTACAGGATACAAGGAAACCAGGGCAGGTAATACGCTCCCATCGGGGCGGCGTATGTGTAATAGCCTGTCTTTAAGTAAAACACCTTCATTTAATGCGCGGATTACTTCTTTTTTCTCTTCTTCAACATCGAACAGTTCCAAAACCCTGGTTTCTTTTACTTCATATTGCGAGAGTAATCCCAGGAGTTTGGTGGCTACGGGGTTTATTTCAATAAACCTTGACTCACGTCCCAGTGTGCACCTAAAAAACCCCAGATTCATCATGCCTGCCATGGATTTGAATTTTTCGAGGCTAATATCCAGCTCGCGTTCAATGTCCTTGTGTTTCAAAACATCTTTAATGGTGTAAATAGTACCCTCGTGTCCGGCCAAATCGAACTTCGAGCAATTTACCACAACATCAACAGCCAATCCCGACTTTTTGTATAACCGATGTTCTTTCGATATTTCAAGGGAATGGTTTATCGCTGGCCGATTTGTATCCACTTTCTTTTCCGGCAAGAGAAAATCATTTAACGTTTCATAAAACTGAGGGTTTTTGTGTTCAAAATCGTCCTGCGTGTAGTCTAATAAATTCAGCAAATAAGGGTTACAATAGGCAATGTCGTTTTCCATAACCAACAATACCCCATCGGTTGATGCTTCAACGAGCTTCTTATATTTTTCCATGGAGTCGCGGAGACGTTCCTGTGCCTTTGCGCGTTCATTTTCGGCTACATAATTTTTACGGGTCAGATAAAAAATAACGGTTGCAATAAGAATAGTAACTAGAATGGAAATCCAAAGTACTTTTTCGGTCAGGTTTGAAATTTCACGGTTTACATCTTCAATATAAATTCCGGTTCCCACAATCCATCCCCAGGGTTTGAATGCTTTGACATAGGAGAGCTTTGGGACTACAGTAAGGCTGTCATCCTTCCACTGCCATTTGTAATCGACGTATCCATCGCCATTTTCGCGCACAATGTTAACTATATCGACAAAAAAGTTTTTTCCTCTGGGGTCTTGGTAATGCGTCAGATTCATTCCGTTCATGGTTGGACGATACGGGTGCATTACCATAACAGGAATGGTGTCGGTAATCCAAAAGTAATCCTTTTGTTCGGGGCCGTACCGCATGCCGCTGATAATGGCAATGGCTTCATTTTGTGCATCGTTCAACGTAAAATCCACATCAACCATCTTGTCCAATTTATACATAACACTCCAGGCGGTGGCCGTTAACTCGCGGATGGTTTCACGCTTTCCGTTCATAAGGCTCTCGCGATAGTTTGGGATACCAAACAAGTAAATGGCCGCCATGCAAAGGAGAACAGCTGCCAGCGAGGGTAAAAGGATGCGCGAGGTAAATCGTTGTCGGAATTGCATAGGGCTTACTGCGTCAAGAGTTTATAAAAATACAGGTTCAATTAAATTAGTTTTCGTATCAAAGATAAGAAAACTGTTATAATCGCGGCCACTGACCAAGGGCGGGCACAAAATAATTGTCAAGAATTGTTTTACTTTTAGCGTTTCCCAAACCGGATAGTTCCAAAAAAAACGGCCAATTTTACATACGCCGTTGGGGTGCGAATGCCCGGCAAACGACAGGGTACAGCCCAAATTCCGCATGAAGACAGCGTGTTTCGATGTTTCGCCTATTCTGTCTGGAAACCAACGAGTTATGCCGCATATATCGGGACTAAGGAAATGGGTGAACAGAATTTTTTTATCACCGTCATGCAAAACGAAGTATTCAGGCGCGTTTTGCAGGTACAATTTGTTTTCTGGAGAAAGCTCGGGAACCGATTCCTCTTCGTACAACCACAGGCGGTTTTTATCAATTTTTTGCTGTTGCTCTAATGTCAAATCGAACCAGTTTTGGGGTATTTCGAGTTCAGCGAAATAGGAGGGAAGCCGTTGAACAGAAAACAAATCGTGGTTTCCGGGAATAGAAACGTTAGCGTTTTTCCTAAGCCACTCAATACAGGCATTGGCATCGGGCTGATGTGAATAAAAAAGGGGCGAAAAACCAGTAATGTCACCTAAACAAATCAAAAAATCGTAGTTTCTTTGCTGTAAGGCTTTCGAGGCCTTCTCTAACAGGGCAAAATCTTCGTGTATATCGGTAATAATGGCGACACGCATAGGGGCTGGAAAAAAACCAAATGTACAAAATTTTCACGAGAACAACTTTCCTTGTGCTGTTTAATAATAAAACAAGAGCCACATTCGTTGATGTGGCTCTGTGTTGTTAATGACAACAGTATTACGCTTTTTTCTTTTGGGTCATAAGCGAAACCACAATTAATGCAATGGTGGCCAATGGTATAGAGATTATTCCCGGGTTATCGAACGGGATAATGGCATCGGCCTTGGGCAGACCATAGCGCTCGAACATGCTTGGCGACAACAGAATAAGGATAATGGCCGACAGAATACCCACCACAATAGAGCTGGCAATACCGCGTGAAGTGGTTTTCTTCCAGAAAATAACGGCCAGAATTGACGGAAGGTTGGCCGAAGCTGCAATGGCAAAGGCCAGGCCCACCAGGAACGAGACGTTCATTCCTTTAAACAGAATACCCAGGATTATGGCCAAAATACCCACACCAAAAGCGGCCAGTTTTCCGGCACGGACTTTTTCCTTGTCGGTCATGGGGACTTGCAGGTATTTATCAACAAAGTCATGGGCAATGGCACCCGATGAGGCCACAATCAGACCACTGACAGTTCCAAGGACGGTAGCAAAGGCAATGGCAGAAATTATTGAAAACAAGCCAATGCCGAATGCTTTTGCCAGAAGTGGCCCTGACATGTTGCTGCTTTCCAAATCGTTAACGCCATTTACCATCGCACCAAGACCCATGTACAATGTCAGGATATAGAAAAACCCAATGGTTGCAATGGCAACAATGGTTGATTTGCGGGCTGCACGTTGGCTTGGGACGGTGTAATAGCGGATAAGAATGTGTGGTAATGCGGATGTTCCCAGAAAAAGGGCGATCATTAATGATAAGAAATTGATTCTGTCCCAGGTGCCAGCCCCTTTGCCCACTTTGAGCAAAAGACCAGGTTTCATAACGTCCGCTCCTTTGGTAGGCTGTTGATAGAATGCGGTTACTTTATTTTCCCCATCGTTAAAAACCGCCTTTTTGAAAAGGACTACATTGCTGTTTTCCAGCACGCTAAGGTATTCGAATGGTCCCAACGGGCCTGTTTCCTGAACTTCTTTTCCTTTATAAATAAGTTTGTCGAGGTGTCCAACCTGATAAAACCTGCGTTCGGATTTTGGGGCACCATTGTACAGCATTTCTCCTTTGGCGGTTGTGGTGATGTCTTGTGCTTCGGTTAAAATGTAACTATCATCGGATTTTTTTTCAAGTTTAAACCAGTTTACAAAATTATCCTTGCTAAGTTTTACAAAGGTTTTACCACTGACTTGCTGCTGTCCCAACAACTGGTATTCATTACTTTGAATTGAGACAACTTTTTCACCCTCCATTTGGGCCTCAATAGTCACGTATTTGTGAGCCTTTTCTCCGGGTGTGAGCGTAAAACCGTTTTTAAGGATATAGAAAGTCAAAATCACCGAAAAGGTAATTAAAAGTCCTCCCTTAATAAATTGAACGTAAGTTGTTGAAGTCATACCAGCGGTGGCAACAATGTAAATTACTATGGCGCCAACAATAACAACTCCGGCCCAGTGAGGAAGTCCAAACAAAGGAACAACAAGGTCGCCAGCCCCGACCATTTGTGGAATCAAATAAAAAATGGAAACCAAAAGGGTACTGAATGCTGCGGTAAATTTTATTCCGCGCGAGTTGAATTTTGCATCAAGTGCATCGGTAAAGGTATATTTGCCAAGCCTTTTAAGGGGTTCGGCCACCAGGAACAGAGCCACAACCCAACCTGCCAGATAACCAATGGAATAAATAAAACCATCGTAACCGGCATAAGAAATCATTCCACAAATACCCAAAAATGATGCTGCTGAAAGGTAATCGCCAGCAAAGGCAATTCCATTAACACTCCAGTGAATGCTACCTCCGGCAGCATAGTAACTGGCTGCCGATTTTGTTTTACTTCCAAAATAGAAGGAAAGTCCTAAAACTAAGGCTACGAATGTAAAAAATATTACTATAGCCCAAATGGACACGTCGTATATCATTGGTCACCTCCTTTGTTCATTTTGTCCTCCATTCGGGTGCATACAATGTTGTAAATTAATCCCATGATTATGGCTAAAAGGATTAACCCAAAGCCATAGACTATGGCCAGATTTGTATTGCCAACAACCTTGGATCCCAGCATTTCAGTGTGCTCCAGTCCAATGTAAACAAACACTGCATAAATGGCAGCGTAGGCTAAAAACAAGATTAATCCCAACCTTGTTTTTTTCTTTGAAGCCAGATCGGCTTCAAGTTCAACTGCGGGTTCGTGTAACATGTGCTTAGTAATTGTTTAGAGTTTATACTTAATATTACTTTTTCGGGGAAATAATTCACATTACCAAGGGCGAAAATACACTAAAAATTTACATACCCATGAACTTTTTTTAAAAAAATATGTTTAAATCCGTTTTTCAGCCGTTTTCCGTGCCGAAAAAGTATGGGTTTCGGGATTGTTCAAATGAAATGCAGTAATCTTCCAGGCGAGGAGAAAAAGTACAGCTACCTGAAAACCGGGGTTTCGGCACTGTTCTGGGGTTGATTTGAGACTTCCTGGGTAACAAAAAATGAAAATAGCTGATTGAGAATAAAATCAATCAGCTATTTTCATTAGGGTCTTTACGCTTCTTATTTCGATAAACCCAGATTACGCATTAGCGATTAGAGGAATTTTGAGAGGGTAGTCCCACAGGTCAGAAAACCATCTTCTTCTTTTTTTTGTCAGAGCAATTGTTAAGACTAAATTGTTATTTGTCAAGTTTCACCACGTTGTTGGGTGTAAAGTTTAAGATTTCCCGACT